>NZ_JBEXCY010000291.1:0-12566 GCF_040605515.1 Dactylosporangium sp. NPDC005572
AGAAACTCCACGAACTCCTCAGCAGGGACGTTGCAACCACCACTTGAAACCGCCCCCAGCAACCAGATGTTTCCCTGGATCATGAAGCAGGGGCCGGACACCGCGAGAACCGACGCCCGGCCACGGCAAGGCCCAGCGCGACGGGCACAACAACCGCGCGCCCGATCCGCGCGGGCAGACCAGCCGGCGGAACGAAAGAGGCCCCCGACCCGCGTGCGGGTGGGGGCCTCTCCGGCGTTAGTCGGCTACCGCGCCTCCGGGACGAGCCCGGAGGCGCCGGTGCGTCAGGCCGCCGAGGGCTCGTCCGTGGAGCCGCCGCCGGCCAGCTCGGCCGGGACCGCGTCCGGGACGGCGCCCGGACGGTCGGCGCCGTTGAAGACCAGCTTGGCCTTCTCGAACTGGGCCGGGTCGCCCTCGCAGTCGATGACCACGATCTGGCCCGGGCGCAGCTCGTTGAACAGGATGCGCTCGGACAGGGCGTCCTCGATCTCGCGCTGGATCGTGCGGCGCAGCGGCCGGGCGCCCAACACGGGGTCGTAGCCCTTGTTCGCCAGGAACTTCTTGGCGTTGTCCGTCAGCTCCAGACCCATGTCCTTGTTGCGGAGCTGGGTCTCGATCCGGGCGATCATCAGGTCGACGATGCCGAGGATCTGGTCCTGCATGAGCTGGTGGAAGACGATCGTGTCGTCGATGCGGTTGAGGAACTCCGGGCGGAAGTGCTGCTTCAGCTCGTCGTTGACCTTCTGCTTCATCCGCTCGTAGTTGGACTCGTTGTCCTCCGACGCCTGGAAGCCCAGCGACACGGCCTTGGCCACGTCACGGGTGCCCAGGTTGGTGGTCAGGATGATCACCGTGTTCTTGAAGTCCACGATGCGGCCCTGACCGTCGGTGAGACGACCGTCCTCCAGGATCTGCAGGAGTGTGTTGAACACGTCCGGGTGGGCCTTCTCGATCTCGTCGAACAGGACCACTGAGAACGGCCGCCGGCGAACCTTCTCGGTCAGCTGGCCACCCTCGTCGTAACCGACGTAGCCGGGAGGCGCACCGACGAGCCGGGACACCGTGTAGCGGTCGTGGAACTCGGACATGTCGAGCTGGATCAGCGCGTCCTCGGAGCCGAAGAGGAACTCGGCGAGCGCCTTCGAGAGCTCGGTCTTACCCACGCCGGACGGGCCGGCGAAGATGAACGAGCCGGAGGGGCGCTTCGGGTCCTTCAGGCCGGCCCGGGTGCGCCGGATGGCCTTCGAGACCGCCTTGACCGCGTCGTCCTGGCCGACGAGGCGCTTGTGCAGCTCGTCCTCCATGCGCAGGAGGCGGGCCGTCTCCTCCTCGGTCAGCTTGTAGACCGGGATGCCGGTCCAGTTCGCCAGGACCTCGGCGATCTGCTCGTCGTCGACCTCGGACACGACGTCGAGGTCGCCGGCCTTCCACTCCTTCTCCCGCTGCGCCTTCTGGCCCAGCAGCTGCTTCTCCTTGTCGCGCAGCTGCGCGGCCCGCTCGAAGTCCTGCGCGTCGATCGCGGACTCCTTGTCGCGGCGCACCTGAGCGATGCGCTCGTCGAAGTCACGCAGGTCTGGCGGCGCGGTCATCCGGCGGATGCGCATCCGGGCGCCGGCCTCGTCGATCAGGTCGATCGCCTTGTCCGGCAGGTAGCGGTCGGAGATGTAGCGGTCGGCGAGGGTCGCCGCAGCCACCAGGGCGGCGTCGGTGATCGTCACCCGGTGGTGCGCCTCGTAGCGGTCGCGCAGGCCCTTGAGGATCTCGATGGTGTGCGCCAGCGACGGCTCACCCACCTGGATCGGCTGGAAGCGCCGCTCGAGCGCGGCGTCCTTCTCGAGGTGCTTACGGTACTCGTCGAGGGTGGTCGCACCGATCGTCTGGAGCTCGCCGCGGGCCAGCATCGGCTTGAGGATGCTCGCCGCGTCGATCGCGCCCTCGGCGGCACCCGCACCGACGAGCGTGTGGATCTCGTCGATGAACAGGATGATGTCGCCGCGGGTGCGGATCTCCTTGAGGACCTTCTTCAGCCGCTCCTCGAAGTCACCGCGGTAGCGGGAGCCGGCGACCAGCGCACCGAGGTCGAGCGTGTAGAGCTGCTTGTCCTTGAGCGTCTCGGGCACCTCGCCCTTGACGATCCGCTGGGACAGCCCCTCGACCACGGCGGTCTTGCCCACGCCGGGTTCGCCGATGAGGACCGGGTTGTTCTTGGTCCGGCGGGACAGCACCTGCATGACCCGCTCGATTTCCTTCTCCCGGCCGATGACCGGGTCGAGCTTGCCCTCGCGGGCGGCCTGGGTGAGGTTCCGGCCGAACTGGTCGAGCACGAGGCTCGTGGACGGCGCCGCCTCGCCCGGGGCACCGGTGCCGGCGGCGGCCGGCTCCTTGCCCTGGTAGCCGGAGAGCAGCTGGATGACCTGCTGGCGGACCCGGTTGAGGTCTGCGCCGAGCTTGACCAGCACCTGGGCGGCCACGCCCTCACCCTCCCGGATCAGGCCCAGGAGGATGTGCTCGGTGCCGATGTAGTTGTGCCCGAGCTGCAGCGCCTCGCGCAGTGACAGCTCCAGCACCTTCTTGGCGCGTGGCGTGAACGGGATGTGCCCGCTCGGCGCCTGCTGGCCCTGGCCGATGATCTCCTCGACCTGCTGGCGGACGCCCTCCAGCGAAATGCCGAGGCTCTCGAGCGCCTTGGCCGCCACGCCCTCACCCTCGTGGATGAGGCCGAGCAGGATGTGCTCGGTGCCGATGTAGTTGTGGTTGAGCATGCGGGCTTCTTCCTGCGCCAGGACGACAACCCGTCGTGCTCGGTCGGTGAACCGCTCGAACATCCCTGCTCCTCACGTGCCGTGTCCGTCGCCGCCGCTCCTGTGCGGAACCCCCCGGGGAGGGGATCGCCACGCGAAGCTCTGTCGGACGCCAACGTGACCGTGCCATCACTCTATCGCCGCGGACCGACACATTGCGGGTGTGCAGCATTGCCGCACCCCACGGTCGGAACACGTCATGGGTGTTGCCTACCCTCCGGGCACCGCGTGTACCCGGTGCTTTTGCCCAACGCTCGCATCCCGGAGCCTGTTCCTGCAGCCCCGGCCGTACGCCAAGAGCGAAATCCCGGTCCACGACACAGCACCCACCGTAATCAAACCGTTACGATGGGTGCGGCCCGCGCAAGGAGTAAGCAAAACGAACGCTCAGGACGAAACGGTCAAGCGGCGCTATCGGCCCGCTTCGGCGTTATAACGGTCGACGATTTCCTGCTTGATCCGTCCACGGTCGGACACCGGGATGCCCTTGTTCTGTGCCCATTCCCGAATCGCCTTGTTCTGCTCGCGGTCGGCGGCTGCGCCGCCCCGCCCGCGCGCAGTGGCCGCACGACCGCCCACGACGACCCCACCCCGGCCGACCTTGGTCCCGGCGCCCATGTACGGACCGAAGGCATCGCGCAGCTTCGACGCGTTCTTCTTGGACAGGTCGATCTCGTACTGAACGCCGTCGAGCGCGAACTTCACGGTCTCGTCGGCGTCCCCGCCGTCGATGTCGTCGACCAGCACGTGGATGGTCCGCTTGGCCACTGTCGTTTTCCCTTCGAGGAAGTCCGCCCCGTGTTGTGCGAATGCAAGATAACGCAATATGGGACGTCCCCGTCAACGGTACGCCGAAACTACTCCGGTCGCACCAGCGGAAAGAGGATCGTTTCCCGAATGCCGAGCCCGGTGAGCGCCATCAGAAGCCGATCGATTCCCATGCCCATCCCACCGGTCGGCGGCATTCCGTACTCCAGCGCGCGCAGATAGTCCTCGTCCAGTTGCATGGCGTCCGGATCTCCCTTGGCCGCCTGCACCGACTGCGCGACCAGCCGCTCGCGCTGCACGACCGGGTCGACCAACTCCGAGTAGGCCGTCGCCAGCTCGAAACCCTGCACATACAGATCCCACTTCTCGGTCACGCCGGGCGTGCTGCGGTGCGAGCGGGTCAGCGGTGCCGTCTCCTCCGGATAATCGCGCACGAACGTCGGCGCGATCAGGCCCGGTACGACGAGCTCCTCGAACAGTTCCTCGGCGAGCTTTCCGGGGCCCCACTTCGGGTCGGCCCGGACGTCGTGCTTGTCGGCCAGCTCGGCCAGCCGGGCCAGCGGCGTCTGCACCGTGACCTCCTCGCCGACCGCCTCGGAAAGCACGCTGTAAAGCGACACACTGCGCCACTGGCCGCCGAGGTCGAACTCGGTGCCGTCGGAATGGCGCACCACGTGACTTCCGGTCAGCGCAACCGCCGCCGACTGCACCAGCCCGCGGGTGAGGTCGGCCATGACGTCGTAGTCGGCATAAGCCTGGTACACCTCCAGCATCGCGAACTCCGGCGAGTGCGACGAGTCGATGCCCTCATTGCGGAAGTTGCGGTTGATCTCGAAGACACGCTCGATGCCGCCGACCACGCAGCGCTTCAGGAATAGCTCGGGAGCGATACGGAGGTACAAATCCGTGTCGAGCGCATTGCTATGTGTGACGAATGGCCGGGCAGCTGCACCGCCATGCAGCAACTGCAACATGGGTGTTTCAACCTCGAGAAAGTCGAGGCCGTGCAGGGTGTCGCGCAACGCGCGTACCACGGTGGCCCGGGTGCGTACCATTTCCCGGGCCTGCGGGCGGACGACCAGGTCGACATAGCGCTGGCGGACCCGGCTCTCCTCGCTCATCGGCTTGTGCGCGACCGGCAGCGGCCGCAGCGCCTTCGAGTTCATCTGCCAGGTGTCGGCGAGCACGGACAGCTCGCCGCGGCGGCTGGTGATGATCTCGCCGGTGACGCCCACGTGGTCGCCGAGGTCGACCAGGCGCTTCCAGTCCTCAAGCGCCTCGGCGCCGACCTTGTCCAGCGACAACATCGCCTGCAGCTCGGTGCCGTCGCCGGCCCGCAGGGTGGCGAAGGCCAGCTTGCCGGTGTTGCGCACGAAGATGACCCGCCCGGCCACCGCGGCCGTGTCGCCGCTTGCGGTGTCGGTGGGCAGGTCGCGGTACCGCTCCCGGATCTCCGCGATCGTGGCGGTGCGCGGGAAGTCGACGGGATAGGGCTCCCGCCCCTCCTCCAGCAGCCGGCTCCGCTTCTCCCGGCGGATCTTCATCTGCTCAGGCAGCTCGGAAGACTCGGCGAGGTCGAGGGCGAGGTCGGGAGCCTGGTCGGTCACGGCGCAACAAATCCTTCGAGGAGAAAGGGCTGGGAATCCCCCAGAGCCTACTTCGGTACCGTTGGCCGGTGGATTTCGCAGCACACGCCTCATCGTTCGGAGCCGCCGCCGACCTCTACGACCGCATCCGGCCGCAGTATCCGGTCGAGGCGCTCCGGTGGGCCATCCCCGACAAAAGCGACATCGTCGATCTGGGCGCCGGCACCGGCATCCTCACCCGCCAGCTCCGGGCCCTGGGCCATCGCGTGATCGCGGTCGAGCCGGACGACAAGATGCGGGCGCAGATCGACGGCGATGCCCGCGCCGGCAGCGCGACCGGGATCCCGGTCGAGGACGCCACGCAGGACGTCGTCACGGCCGGCCAGGCCTACCACTGGTTCGCGACCGAGGAGGCCCACACCGAGATCGCCCGCGTGCTGAAACCAGGTGGGTCCTTCGTCCCGATCTGGAACGTCCGCGACGAGTCCGTCCCCTGGGTCGCCGACCTGTCGGCGGTCTTCGACGGCCACCGCGGCCGCGAGGCCCTGGACGAGCGCTTCCTGCCGGAGAGCCAGTTCGGCCCCCGCTTCGGCGCCGCCGAGCTGCGCGAGTTCGCGTGGAGCGCCACGCACACCGCCGACTCCCTGGTCGAACTGGTCCGCTCGCGCTCGTACTACCTCGTCTCCGACGAGCCCACCCGCAGCAAGCTCGAGCACGAGGTCCGGGCCCTGGTGCAGGAGCAGGGCGACCGGTTCGAGCTGCCCTACGTCACCTACGCCTACCGGGCCCGAAAGCTCTAGGTGTTGCGGTCGAAGATCAGCCGGAGCCCGATCAGCGTCAGCATCGGCTCGTGGTGGGTGACCGTCTGGCACTCGCCGATCACGATCGACGCCAGCCCGCCGGTCGCCACCACGGCCTTCACGCCGCCGCCCAGCTCCGCCGTCACCCCGCGAACCACCCCGTCGACCTGGCCGGCGAAGCCGTAGACCACCCCGGACTGCAGGCACTCGACCGTGTTCTTGCCGATCACCCGCGGCGGCTTGACCAGCTCGACCTTCCGCAGCTGCGCGGCCCGGTCGGCGAGCGCGTCCACGGAGATCTCGATCCCGGGCGCCAGCACGCCGCCGAGGAACTCCCCGCGGGCCGACACCACGTCGAAGTTCGTCGACGTCCCGAAGTCGACCACGATCGACGGCCCGCCGAACAGGCTGTACGCGGCGAGGGTGTTCGCCACCCGGTCGGTGCCGACCTCCTTCGGGTTGTCGATCGCCAGCTGCACGCCGGTGCGCACACCGGGCTCGACGATCACCGTCGGGACGTTCCCGTAGTACCGCTGCAGCATCGTGCGCAGCGAACGCAGCGCCGCCGGCACGGTCGAGCACGCCGCGATACCGGTCAGTGACACCGCGTCGGTGGCGAGCAGGCCGCGGTACAGCAGGCCCATCTCGTCGGCGGTCGCCCGGGCGTCGGTCTTGATCCGCCACGAGTGGACGATCTTCTCGCCCTCGAAGGTGGCGAGCACTGTGTTCGTGTTTCCGATGTCGATGCACAGCAGCACGTCGGAAGCGTAACCAAAGGGGCGCCCGGCTCACCCTCACGGCGACTCATCTAACATCCCGAGCCAATGGCCGCACTGCTCGCACTACTGCCGCTGGCGACTCTCCTCTCCGCCGCGGTGGTGCTGCGCCCGCGCGACGAGGAGACCCCCCAGCGACACCGGCTGGCCATCATCCGGGCGGCGCTCGCCGTCGGGGCCGGCGCGGTGCTCTCGGTCGAGCTGCTGTCCCTCGCCGGCGCGATCGCCCGCGGCCCGGTCATCGCCCTGTGGGCGATCGCCGCCGTGGTCACCGGCTACCTGGCCTGGCGCCGCCGTCCCGCGGACTGGCAGGCTCCGTGGCCTCCGCTATACCTCGGCATCCCGGTCGCCCTGCTCGTCCTCGCGGAGCTGGTGCTGGCCCTCGCCTCGGCGCCGAACAACTTCGACTCCAACAGCTACCACCTGCCGAAGATCGAGCACTGGATCGCGAACGGCGACGTGGACAACTACGCCACCTTCCAGATCCAGCAGATCATCCTGGTGCCCGGCGCCGAGTTCCTGCTGCTGCACCTGCGGCTGCTCACCGGCGGCGACGGACAGTTCAACCTGCTGCAGTGGGGCGCCGGCCTGCTCGGCGCGGTCGCGCTCTCCCGCTGCGCGGCCCAGCTCGGCGCCGGCCGCGTCGGCCAGTGGCTGGCGGCCGCCGTGTTCCTCACTGCCCCCGCCGTCGTCCTGGAGTCCACCAGCACCCAGAACGACCTGGTCGTGGTGGCCTGGGTGACCTGCGCGGCCACGATCGCGCTGAACAAGTCGGACAAGATCGCCGACGTGCTGGCGCTGGGCGCCGCGGCCGGGCTGGTCACGGTGACGAAGTCGACCGGCCTCATGGCGCTGGCCCCCGTGCTGATCTTCTGGGGCGTCTCCCAGATCCGCAAGATCGGCAGGGTCGCCGCATACTCGGGCCTGGTCGTCGCCTCCATGCTCCTGCTCGCCGGCCCGTCGTTCCTGCGTGTCCACGACGCCTTCGGCTCACCCCTCGGCCCGGAGGACTACCGCGTCGGCCTGTCCGCCCAGCGCCACGACCCACCGGCCATCCTGGTCAACGGCCTCAGGCTGGGCGCGTCCACGCTGCTCACGCCGGTACCGGCGGTCAACGAGGCGGTCGGCAAGGCCGTCATCGGGGTCGCCCACCTGGTCGACGTCGACCCGAACGACCCGGCCATCACCCAGTGGAAGAGCGTCTTCCCCGGCACCCGCTGGAAGCCCGACGAGGACCGCTCGCCGTACCCGATCCAGTCGGCCCTCGTGCTGCTCGGGCTGGCCGTCGGCCTGTTCAACCGGCGGACCAGGTGGTACGCGGTCATGGTCCTCGGCGCGTTCCTGCTCACGGCCGCGGTCGTCAAGTGGCAGGACTGGGGCAACCGGCTGATCCTGCCCGCGTTCGCTCTGGCCGTACCCCTGGCCGGCGTCTGGCTGGAGCGCATCTCCAGACGGAAGATCGTCGCCGCCGGCGTCGCCCTCGTGATGGCCGCCGCGTTCGCGCACGCCGCCGCGGCCGTGCTGCTGGGCCAGCCCCGCCGGCTGATCGGCCAGGGGTCGGTCTTCACCATCGACGACTGGCAGGAGCGCTTCGCCCGGATGCCCGACCAGGCCGCGTCCTACCGCACGGCGATCGACGAGGTCCGGGCCTCCGGGGCGCGGCGGGTCGGTCTGGTGGTCGAGGGCGACCTCTGGGAGTACCCCGTCCAGATCGAGCTGCCGGACACCGAGCTGGTGTCGCTGCTGACCGGTATCCCGACCGTCCCGGCGGCCAGCGTGTTCACCGTCGATGCCGTCATCTGCTTCTCGAGCGCCGACCTGTGCCGGCGCGCAGTGCCGGCGGACTGGCAGTACCGCCAGATCGACGCCCTCGTCGCGACGGCCTTCCCACCCGCTTAAGCCTGGTCAGTGGTGCTGGCGCAGGTCCATGGCGATGTCCAGGATCGGCGAGGAGTGGGTCAGCCCGCCGACCGAGAGGTAGTCGACGCCGGTCGCCGCATACTCGGCCGCCGTCTCCAGCCGCAGGTTCCCGGTCGCCTCCAGCTCGGCCCGCCCGCCGACCGCCGCCACGACCTCCCGCAGCAGCTCCGGCGGCATGTTGTCGAGCAGCAGGAAGGTGGCCCCGGCGGTGACCGCCTCGACCGCCTCGCCGACCGTGGTGACCTCCACCTGCACCGGCACGTCCGGGAACGCCGCCCGCACCCGCTCGTAGGCGGCGGTGATCCCGCCGGCCGCCAGCTTGTGGTTGTCCTTGATCATGGCGACGTCGTACAGGCCCATGCGCTTGTTCGTGCCGCCGCCGGCCCGCACCGCGTACTTCTCCAGGATGCGCAGCCCGGGCGTGGTCTTGCGGGTGTCGAGCACCAGCGCCTTGGTGTCGTGCAGCAGCACGGCCCAGCGGTGGGTGTGGGTCGCGACGCCGGACATGCGGCAGATCAGGTTCAGGGCGGAGCGCTCGGCGGTGAGCAGCGCCCGGGTCGGCCCGTGCACGCTGAGCAGCACGTCGCCGCGCGAGACGACGTCGCCGTCGCGCCGGCGCACCTCGACGGAGACCGCGTCGGAGACGGCCTCGAAGACCGCGGCGGCCACGGCCAGGCCGGCCACCACGCCGTCGGCCCGGGCGACCAGGTCGGCGTCGTCGGTCTGCTCGCCGGGGATCGTCGCCACGCTGGTGACGTCGAGCCGGTCGGGGCCGAGGTCCTCGGCGAGCGTGCGCTCCACGATCTCCGCGACGGCGGCCGGGTCGAGCCCGATCTTCCGCAGTGCGGCCTCGGTCTCCAGTCTCACGCTTCCTCCCAGGTCTCGGTCAGGGCGCCGGCGTCGTCGAGGGCGGCGCGGAAGTGCCCCCGGAACACGTCGCTGGCGTCGGGGAAGTCCTCGCGCCAGTGGCAGCCGCGGGTCTCGTGCCGTTGCGCCGCCGCGCCGACGAGCGCGCCGGCCACGGTCAGCAGGTTCGTCGCCTCCCAGGCGGCGACGTGCGGGGTGGAGCGGTCGAGCGCGAGCTTGGTGAGCGCCTGTGCGGCCTGGTCCAGGGACTCGGCGCTACGCAGTACCGAAGCATGGGCCGACATCGCGGCCTGCAGCGGCTGGCGGATCGCCGGATCGGCCGACCACGCCGGCCGCTCGACCGGCACCGGCTCGGCCTGCGGCGGCAGGTCACGGGCGATGTCCTCGGCGATGCGGCGGGCGAAGACGAGGCCCTCCAGCAGCGAGTTCGACGCCAGGCGGTTGGCGCCGTGGACGCCGGTGCAGGCGACCTCGCCGCACGCGTACAGCCCGCGGATCGAGGTCCGGCCACGCAGGTCGGTGCGCACCCCGCCGGAGGCGTAGTGGGCGGCGGGCGACACCGGGATCAGGTCGGTCACCGGGTCGACGCCGGCGGCGCGGCACGAGGCGACGATCGTCGGGAAGCGCCCCTCCAGGAACTCCCGGCCCAGGTGGCGCGCGTCGAGCCAGACGTTGGCGGTGCCCTCGGCCCGCATGACCCGGTAGATGCCCTTGGCGACGATGTCGCGCGGCGCCAGCTCGGCGAGCTCGTGCCTGCCGACCATGAACCGGTTGCCGTCGCCGTCGCGCAGGTACGCCCCCTCGCCCCGCAGCGCCTCGCTGACCAGCGGCTGCTGCGAGTCGCGGTTGTTCAGCGCGAGCGCGGTCGGGTGGAACTGCACGAACTCGACGTCGGTCACCGCCGCGCCGGCGCGCAGCGCGAGCGCGACCCCGTCGCCCGTGGACACGATCGGGTTGGTGGTCGCGGCGAAGATCTGCCCCATGCCGCCGGTCGCGAGCACGACGGCCCGCGCGAGCACCGCCCCGACGCCGTCCTCGGCGCCCTCGCCGAGCACGTGGAGGGTCACCCCGCAGGCCCGCCCGTCGGCGTCGGTGAGCAGGTCGAGCACCAGGGCGTGCTCGATGAGCCGGATCCACGGGTCCCGGTGCACGGCGGCGTGCAGCGCCCGCTGTACCTCGGCGCCCGTCGCGTCGCCACCGGCGTGGATGATGCGGTTCGCGTGGTGGCCGCCCTCCCGGGTCAGCATGAGCGACCCGTCGGTGTTGCGGTCGAACTCCGCGCCCCAGCGGATGAGCTCCCGCACCCGCGTCGGCCCCTCCCGGACCAGCACCTCGACGGCCTCCGGATCGCACAGCCCGACGCCCGCCACCAGCGTGTCCTGCGCGTGCGCCTGGGGCGTGTCGAGCGGGTCGAGCACGGCGGCGATCCCGCCCTGCGCCCAGCGGGTCGACCCGTCGTCGATATTGACCTTGGTGACGACGGTGACGTGAAGGCCGGCCTCGCGCAGGTGCAGCGCGGCGGTCAGCCCGGCGACGCCCGACCCGATGACTACGACGTCGGTCGGCTCCGCCCATCCGGGCTGCGGCCCGGCAAGTCGGCGTGGCACGCTCGGCAATGTCATCCCTACAGTCAACATCACCCCTCCGTTCGGCGGGCCGTGATAATCGTCGCCTCTACGCCAGGGGCAGCGGCGCCAGCCCGAGTCCCTTGACGGTCGCCTTCAGCGGCTTGCCGCTCATGAGATAGCAGGTGAAGGCCTGGTCGCTGCCGAGCCACTCGGACGCGGTCTTCGGCCCGACCGACCCCGGCGCGAGATCCTCCCGTGTCCCGTCCTCGGGCAGCCCGAGGTAGTGCAGCCCGAGCGTGGTGCACCCCTTGGCGCTCGCGGACCGCACGGCGGTCTCGTCGAACGGCGCCTCGGCCGGCGTGATCGTGTAGACCCCGGAGTACTCGCCGTCGTGGGCCTCGGAGCACGCGACGTACCGCAGCTGCTCCCCGGTGCGCCTCACGCAGGCGATGGCGAGGTCGGCGCCCTTCAGCGCGCCCTTGAGCGAGCTCTTGCGGCCGACGTACCCGTCGGCGGTGGGCCCGCTGACCTCGGCGACCGCGCAGGCGAAGAACCCGTCGCCGGCCGGCTTGATCCAGGAGGCGACGATCTGCACCCGGTTCTCGTGCCATCCGCCACCCAGGAAGATCGGCCCCTGCACGAGACAGGCCCGCCGAGCCTGCGCGTAGAGCAGGTTCTCGGTGAGCTTGACCTCCTCCCCGCGGGCCTTGTCGTAACGGTGCAGCAGGTCCTCGCTGACCTGGTCGACGTGGAAGACCTCGACGGTGTGCTCGGCCGCGCAGTCCACGGCGCCACCGGCCCACGGGAAGGCGGCCTGCGCCCCGGCGGCGTCGACACCCCAGCACGACCCGACAGCGGGCGCCCCGGCCGGCGGCGTCGTGGGAATGTCCCGCCCCCGGTCGCGGAAGATCCACCACGCCCCGCCCGCCAGCAACACCACCACGACCGTGATGAGCACCACCCGCTGCTTCATGAGGAAGCAGTGTGCCCTACCGACGGGTAACAAGCCAGCGGGTCAGACCGGGGCGTTGCCGTTGCCCTTCAGGGAGCGGCCCACCGACAGCTTGCCCTCCAGCATCAGGTAGCAGCGGGCCGAGCGGTCCCCGTACTCCCAGCGGGTCTCCTGCGCCGTCGACCAGGCGAAGCTCAGCTGCTGGTTGGTGTCGAACTGCGCCTCGGTCAGGCCCAGGAACTTCGCCACCAGCGACTTGCACCCCGGCTGGAGCAGCGACCGCCGCGCGCCGACGTCGGACGGATACGGCCGGGCGTCCGGCGAGAAGAACGTCCCCACGTACTCGCCGTTGTGCTGCTGCTCGCACGTGATCGGCACGAAGTCGTCGATGAAGCCGTCGCTGTCGGTCTTCACCGACACGCAGCCCAGTGCGATCGGCCGGCTGCCGTCCAGCGTGTCCTTCAGCGACGACTTCCGGGTGAAGACCGTGCCGTTGTCATCGCTGACCTCGATCAGGTCGCAGCGGAA
>NZ_JBEXCY010000292.1:0-12503 GCF_040605515.1 Dactylosporangium sp. NPDC005572
CAGGCCGCCGCGAGCGAGCCGCCGCCGACGCCGCGGGACAGCTCTTGCGCGAACGGCGCGAAGGCGTCGACGAGCGTCTTGTCGCCCGGAGCCGCGCCGCCTTGTCGCCGCACGGCGGCAAGTGCGTCGGCGACCGCCGAGGCCATTGCGCCCGGCGTCGGCGCGTCCACGTCGCCCAGGCGGTGGCCGGCGGCGCGCAGTGCGGTACCCCAGAGCGCTCCCGAGGTTCCACCGCCCTTGTCCGCCCAGGCGTCGCCGGCCACGACCAGGACCGCCCCACAACCCAGGTCCCGATCGTGGCCGGCTCGGGCCGCCGCGGCCGCGGCCAGCGACCCCCGGCGCATGCCGATGCCGTGGTCGCCGTCGCCGGCGACCGCGTCGAGGCGGCCCAGCTCGTCGGCCGCGCCGTCCAGCGCCGCGGCGACGGCGTCGAGCACCACGCAGGCGGTCGCGGCGGCCGCGCGCGACGCCTCGGACCCCGGCCCGGGCCCGGCGGCGGCCGGCTCGGCCGTCGTCGCACCGGCCGGCGGGTGTTCCCGCCGGGTCAGCGCCTGCGGGGCCTTGCGGTAGGCGGGCGTGTCCGCGGGGGCGCGCCAGAGCTCCTCGAGTTCGTCGTCGAGCCAGGTCAGCGTGAGCGAGGCGCCGGCCATGTCGAAGCTCGTGCAGAACTCGCCGACATCGGGGTCGACGGCCGTCACTCCGGCTGCGGCCAGGCGGCGGGCGATTTCGCGGTACACCACGAAAAGCTCTTCGTATTTCACCGAGCCGAGACCGTTGAGGATCACGGCCACCCGCCCGCCCGCCGGTGCGGCGACGTCGTCGGGCAGTTCCTTGAGGAGGCGGTTCACGAACAGGGCGGCCAGCTCGTCGGCGGTCGGCAGGCCGTCGTCGGAGATCCCGGGCTCGCCGTGGATGCCCATGCCGACCGCCATCCGGCCCGCGGGTACCCGGAACAGCGGCGCAGATGCGCCGGGCAGCGTGCAGCCGGAGAACGCGACCCCGAGCGTGCGGGTGCGGTCGTTGGCCCGCCGGGCGACCCGCTCCACGTCGTCGAGCGAGTCGCCCCGGGCCGCGGCCGCGCCGGCCAGTTTGAACACGGCCAGATCGCCGGCGATGCCGCGGCGGCGCTCGGCTGATTGGGGCGGCGCGCTGGAGACGTCGTCGGTGACGAGCACGGTCCGGACGTCGACCCCGTCGGCCCGCAGCCGTTCCTGGGCTTCGGTGAAGTTCAGGACGTCGCCCGCGTAGTTCCCGTAGCAGAACAGGATGCCGGCGCCGCCGTCGGCCGCCTGTGCGACCGAACGCACGCGGGCGGCGGACGGCGAGGCGAACAGGTCGCCCATGGCGGCACCGTGGGCCAGGCCGGGGCCGACGAGGCCCGCGAACGCCGGGTAGTGCCCGGAGCCGCCGCCGACGACGAGTGCCACCTCACCGGTGGGGGTGCCGTCGCGGCGGACCACGCCGCCGGGGACGCGGTGGACGAACCGGGCGTAGGCCGCGGCGAAGCCGTCGGTCATCTCGTCGGCGAAGTCGGCCGGATCGTTGAACAGCAGGGTCATGGACCCTCCTCAAGCAGGGGTGGGCCGATCATAGCAACCGGTTGACCTGTTTTGGAAAGGGCTGATCGGTGCTGTTCCGCGCTCCGCTATCGTGTTGGGATGCCTGCGTACCGCGATGACCGCTCGGCGGAGATCGGTGCCGCACTCGGCACGCTGCCGTCGGGGAGCGCGGTGTCCGCGGTGGCGACGAGACTGCTCGACCTGTTCACCGGCGGCAGTCTGGAGCCCGGCACCCGCTTGCCGCCCGAACGCCAGCTCGCGGCGACCCTGGGCGTGGGCCGGTCGGCGGTCCGCGAGGCCCTCGCCGCCCTCGAGATCCTCGGCATCGTCGAGGTGCGCGCGGGGGCCGGCACGTTCCTGCGCGGCAGCACCAGCGAGCTGCTGCCGCAGAGCCTCAGCTGGGGCATGCTGATCGGGCGGCGCAGCACCGAGGACCTGGTCGAGCTGCGCGGGGCGCTCGAGATCTACGCGTCCCGGCTGGCCGCGGAGCGGATGAGCCCGCAGAGCGTCGCCCGGCTCGGTGCCCATCTGGAGCGGATGCGTTCGTCTCGGGTGGACATTCCGGCCTTCGTCGAGGCGGACCAGCGCTTCCATCAGGAGCTGGCCGACGCGACCGGCAACGCGACCCTGGTGGACCTGCTTCGGATCATCCGCTCGTTGCTGCGCGTGTGGGTGGACCGGGCGGTGCACGAGCCCGAGCAGATCGATCTCGCCATCGCCGAGCATGTCGCGGTGCACGACGCGATCGTGGCCGGCAACGGCGACACGGCCGCGTCGGCGATGGCGGTCCACATGGTCACCGCGGGCCGGCGGCTGCTGGTCGACGCGAGCACCGCGGAGTCCCCGGCCGACTGACGCCGCCGCCCGGCCCGAATGAAACGTGTCAAAATCCGGGGCCGGATGGCTTTTAAAACGTATCAACGGCCTGTACGGTCACCAGCGTGACGGACCTTTTCCCGCCAGATGCGGTCCTCGAGCGGCTGTTCACCGGGGCTACATGGAGCGAGGGTCCCGTCTGGCTGCCGTCGCTGCGCCGGCTGCGCTGGAGCGACATTCCCGCGAACCGCATCCTCGAGTACGACGAGGCGACCGGCGCCACGAGCGTCTTCCGGGCCGAGGCCGAATTCCCCAACGGGCGGACCCTCGACCTCCAGGGCCGCGTCGTGCAGTGCAGCCACGGCCGGCGGGCGGTCGAGCGGGAGTCGGCCGGCGGCCCGCAGACGCTCGTCGACCGCTGGGCCGGCGGGCGGTTCAACTCGCCCAACGACGTCGTGGTGGCGAGCGACGGCGCGATCTGGTTCACCGACCCGCCGTACGGCATCCACGAGAGCGGGCACGAGGGCCATCCGGGCCGGCCGGAGTACGGCGGCTGCTTCGTCTTCCGCTTCGACGAGGCGTCGGGCACGATCGAGCCGGTCGTCACCGACATGGTGCACCCCAACGGTCTCGCGTTCTCGCCCGACGAATCGATCCTGTACGTGGCCGACACCGGCTACCTGCAGGTCCCCGGCGCCCCCGGCGGCATCCGCGCCTATGACGTCGTCGGCGGCACCCGCTGTTCCGGCGGCCGGGACCTGGTCGAGGTGCGCCCGGGCGCGACCGACGGCCTGCGGGTGGACGTCGAGGGCCGCATCTGGAGCTCCAGCGCCGACTCGGTGCAGGTGTTCACGCCGTCCGGCGAGCGGCTGGCCGCGGTGCCGGTGCCCGAGAAGGTGGCGAACCTGTGCTTCGGCGGCGACAACGGCCGGGCGCTGTACATCACCGCCTCGACAAGCCTCTACCGAATCCGGACCGCCACGACGGACGCGCGCCAGGCCCGATGAGGCCACCGCACGAAGCGCCCCGCGAGCGGTCACACAACAGCAAGGGAAGAGCCACATGGCAGGGTTGCAGACCACGGCCGCCGACGTCGCGGGAAGCGAATCGGTCCTGACCGCCGAGGCCCTCGAGTTCGTCGCGGGGCTGCAGCGGACCTTCGGCGAGCGCCGGACGGCGCTGCTGGCCGAGCGCCCCGCGCGCCGGCAGGGGATCGCCGCGGCCGGCCGCGTCGGGGCCCGATGGCGCGCCGACACGCGGGCCATCCGCGACGACCCGAGCTGGCGGGTCGCGCCGATCCCGCCCGCCCTGCGCCGCCGGCGGGTGGAGATCACCGGGCCGACCGAGCGGAAGATGACGATCAACGCGCTCAACTCCGGTGCCGACGTGTGGCTGGCCGACCTCGAGGACGCGAACACCCCGCACTGGGACAACGTGGTGAGCGGCCAGGTCAACCTGCGCGACGCGGTCCGGCGCACGATCGCCTTCCGCGCGCCGGACGGGCGCGAGTACGCGCTGCACCAGGACGAGGCCGGACGGCTGCCCGTCATCGTCGTGCGGCCCCGCGGCTGGCACCTCGACGAGCGGCACGTCCGGGTCGACGGCCGGCCCGCCGCCGGTGCGCTCGTGGATTTCGGCCTGTTCTTCTTCCACAACGCGCACGTGCTGGCCGAGCGGGGCGACGGGCCGTTCTTCTACCTGCCCAAGCTGGAGAGCGCGGACGAGGCCCGCCTGTGGGCCGACGTCTTCCGCCACGCCGAGGAGGCGCTCGGCGTGACCGCCGGAACCGTCCGGGCCACCGTGCTCATCGAGACGCTGCCGGCGGCTTTCGAGATGGAGGAGATCCTCTACGAGCTGCGGGAGTACATCGCGGGCCTGAACGCCGGCCGCTGGGACTACCTGTTCAGCATGATCAAGGTGTTCAAGGACTCGGGGGCCGAGTACGTACTGCCGGACCGCAACGCGGTCACGATGACGGCCCCGTTCATGCGGGCCTACACGGAGCTGCTCGTCTCGACCTGCCACCGGCGGGGCGCGATGGCGATCGGAGGCATGGCCGCCTTCATCCCGAGCCGCCGCGACGAGGCGGTCAACGCGACGGCGCTCACGAAGGTCCGCGACGACAAGCGGCGCGAGGCGGGCGACGGGTTCGACGGCTCCTGGGTGGCCCACCCGGACCTGGTGCCGCTGTGCGCCGCGGAGTTCGCGGCCGTGCTCGGCGACCGCGACAACCAGCTCGACCGGCAGCGCCCCGATGTGGACGTCAAGCCGGCCGACCTCGTGACCATCGCCGGGACCGGGGCCGAGGCCACCGAGGCGGGCCTGCGCAACGACATCTCCGTGGCGCTGCGGTACCTCGCGACGTGGCTCGCGGGCAACGGCGCGGTGGCCATCTACAACCTCATGGAGGACGCCGCGACCGCCGAGATCGCCCGGTCCCAGGTCTGGCAGTGGCGGCGCAACAACGTGGTGCTGAGCGACGGCCGGCCGGTGACGCCCGAGCTGGTGCGCCGCTGCATCGCGGAGGAGGCGGCGACGGCCCGGGCCGAGCTCGCCGGCGGTACCGCCGCAAAGGTCGATCAGGCGGTCGCCGTCGTCGAACGGCTCGTGCTCGACGAGGAGCTCGCCGACTTCCTCACCGTCGCGGCCCTCGAGCTGATCTGATCTGATCCACAGTGGACACCGCAGACTTACCGGCGCACGCCCAGGCGCTCCCCGAGGGCGCGGTCATCGTCGACCCGGACGTCATGGAGCGGTACCGCCAGGACTGGGCCCGGGACCGCTCGGCTGGAAGGCCGATCGCCGTCGCCGAGGTAAAGCGCGCGGCCGGGCTGCGGTACCCGCCCGACCCGTCCTCGTTCGAGTCGTGCTCGATCGGCGGCAACGCGGCCACCAACGCGGGCGGGCTGCGGGCGGCTGAAGCGGCGCCGGCTGCTGGAGTACCTGGGGCCGGCGCCCTCGCCCTGACCCGCCGGGCGAAGCGGGCCCCGGACCCGCTCGGCATCCTGAACCCCGGGGCCATGCTCCCGATGGAAGGAACACGATGATCGACCGCTATGCGGAACTGCTGAGCGCGCACATCCTCGCGAAGAGCGGCGAGATGACGCGTGAGCCGGTGGGCATCCTCCGGCATCCCTTCCTCGTCCCGAGCAGCCCGGACTCGCCGTACTACAGCGGCCACCTGTGGGACTGGGACTCCTGGTGGGTGAGTGTCGTGCTCGCCCAGGTCGAGGTCGAGACCGGGCAGTCCGGCCGGTACGCGCAGTACGAGGAGGGCAGCATCCTCAACTTCCTCGACCACAGCACCGACGGCTTCGTGCCGATCCAGCTCAACCCCGAGGGCAGCCTCCGGCACGGCGACTTCGGCAGCGACGAGGAGTACGCCCGCCGGCAGAACACCCACAAGCCGGTGTTGGCACAGCACGCCGCCCTCCTGGCCCGCCGGCGCGGGGACGCCGAGTGGCTGCGCCCGCACCTCGGCAAGCTCGAGGCGTTCCTCACCGGGTACCTCACCCGCCACCTCCACGCCGAGACCGGCCTGCTGTACTGGCAGACCGACTTCGCGGTCGGCGTCGACAACGACCCGTCGGTGTACTACCGCCCGGCGAAGAGCACCGCCGCCATCTACCTCAACAGCCTCATGTACCGCGAGCTGCTGGCGTACGGCGAACTGCTGGAGCGGCTCGGCGAGGTGAAGGAGTCGGTGCCGTGGCGGCGCCGCGCCCAGGACCTCGCCGATGCGATCAACCTTCACTGCTGGGACGAGCGCGACGGCACCTTCTACAGCGCCGACCTCGCGCTGCGGCCCGTCGACCCGGCCGACTGGCTCCACAGCGGAGCGCCGCGGGCCTGGTCGTCGCTGCTGCTGCGGATCGACAGCTGGTCGAGCTTCCTGCCGATGTGGGCCGGGTTCGCGTCCCGGGAACAGGCCGAGCGGATGGTCGAGCGGATCCGCGACCCCCGCACGTTCGCCGCGAACTACGGCATCCGGTCGCTGTCGCGGCTCGAGAAGATGTACGACCTGCGCGCGTCCAACAACCCGTCGAACTGGCTCGGCCCGGTCTGGGGCATCAGCAACTACATGGTGTTCCGGGGGCTGGTGAAGTACGGCTTCACGGAGGACGCCCGCGACCTGGCTGAGAAGACGGTCCGGCTGTTCGGCCACGATCTGGAGACCACCGGTTGCCTGCACGAGTTCTACCACCCGGACAGCGGCGAACCGATCATGACGCGGAACTTCCAGAACTGGAACTTTCTGGTCCTGCAGATGATCGCGTTCCTGGCCGGCCGCCCGATGGCGACCGAGTTCTGAGCCCGCCGCCGCGACCGGCGGCCCGTTCCCGGCCGATGGTTGACACGTTTCAAAAGGGGATCCAGGATGGGCGGGTGACCCTATTCCTACCGCCGACACCCCAGGCCCGGACATGACCGAAGCCGCCGACAAGCCGACCGTCGCCCTGGTCGGCACGCTCGACACCAAGGGCGCCGAATACGAGTGGGTGGCCGAGCGGCTGGCCGCCCACGGCGTGGGCGTGCTCGTGCTCGACGCCGGCATCCGCCCGCCCATCGGCCTGCCGGCGCCGCTGACGCCCGCGGCGCCGCCGGTCGTGATCGGGCAGGACGAGGTGGCCGCCGCCGCCGGCACCAGCATCGCCGCGCTGAGCGACGGCAACGACCGCGGCGTCGCGGTCACCGCGATGGGGGAGGGGGCGGCCGCCGTCCTCGGCCCGCTCGTCGCCCGGGGCGCCGTGCACGGCGTGCTCGCCCTCGGCGGCAGCGGCGGCTCCTCGATCGCCGCCCGGGCCGTGCGGGACCTGCCCATCGGCCTGCCGAAGCTCATCGTGTCCACGATGGCGGCCGGCGACGTGTCGCCGTACGTGGGCGCCGCCGACGTGACCATGATGTACAGCGTCGTGGACATCGCCGGCATCAACCAGATCTCCCGCGCCATCCTCGGCAACGCCGCCGCCGGGATCGCCGGCATGGCGACGGCCTACGCGCGGCGGTCGCCGGTCGCCGACGACCGTCCGCTGATCGCCGCGTCGATGTTCGGCGTCACCACGCCCGCCGTCGAGGCCGCCCGGGCGCGGCTGGAGGAACTCGGCTACGAGGTGCTGGTGTTCCACGCCACCGGCTCCGGCGGCCGAGCCCTGGAGGGCCTCGCCCGGTCCGGCCTGCTCGCCGGAGTGCTCGACCTGACGACGACGGAGCTCGCCGACGACCTCGTCGGCGGCGTCCTCACGGCCGGGCCGGACCGGCTCACCGCCGCCGGTGCGGCCGGGATACCCCAGGTGGTCAGCCTCGGCGCGGTGGACATGGTGAACTTCGGGCCGGCGGAGACGGTACCCCCGAAATTCGCCGATCGGCAGTTCTTCGTGCACAACCCGACCGTCACCCTGATGCGCACCACCCCGGAGGAGAACGCCGAGCTCGGGCGCCGGATCGGCGGCAAGCTCGCGAACGCTGCCGGCCGCACCGTGCTCGCGGTGCCGCGCGGCGGGGTCTCCGCGCTGGACGCGCCCGGCATGCCATTTCAACATCCCGAGGCCTCGGCGGTACTGTTCGAGGCCGCGCTCGCCGCGGTCGCGGCGAGCGGCGTCGAGGTCGTCGATTCGCCGTTGCACATCAACGATCCGCAGTTCGCCGTCGTGGCCGCCGACCGGCTGCACGCGCTCATCGCGGCCCGGCACCCGGCGGCGGTGAGTTGAGCATGGACCGTACCACCGCGCTGGCCCGGCTCCGGGCCACCATTGCGGCCGGCAAACCGGTGATCGGTGCGGGCGCCGGCACCGGCATCTCCGCGAAGGCCGCCGAGGCCGGCGGGGCCGACCTGATCATCATCTACAACTCGGGCCGCTACCGGATGGCCGGCCGCGGCTCGCTCAGCGGCCTGCTCGCCTACGGCGATGCCAACCAGATCGTCGTGGACATGAGCCGCGAGGTGCTGCCGATCGTGCGGGACACCCCGGTCCTGGCCGGCGTCAACGGCACCGACCCCTTCCGGGTGATGGGCCGCTTCCTCGACGAGCTCAAGGCCCTCGGCTTCGCCGGGGTGCAGAACTTCCCGACCGTGGGGCTGATCGACGGGGTCTTCCGGCAGAACCTGGAAGAGACCGGCATGAGCTTCCGGCTCGAGATCGACATGGTCCGGCTGGCCCGCGAGCGGGACCTGCTCACCGCGCCCTACGTGTTCGACGTGGAGCAGGCCGCGGCCATGGCCGACGCCGGCGCCGACGTGCTCGTGCCGCACATGGGGCTGACCACCAGCGGCTCGATCGGCGCGCAGACGGCGTTGAGCCTGGAGGAGTCGGCCGAACGGGTGCAGGCGATGCGCGACGCCGCGACGGCCGTCAACCCGGACATCATCGTGCTCTGCCACGGCGGCCCCATCGCCGAGCCGGCCGACGCCCGGTACATCCTCGCCAACACCGTCGGCGTCGTCGGCTTCTTCGGCGCCTCCTCGGTCGAGCGCCTGCCCACCGAGCGGGCCATCGAGGCCCAGCTGGTCGCCTTCAAGAACATCACCGCCATTGATCAGGAGTCCGCATGACGACCTTCCGCCGCCCCGACGAGAACCCGACGCGCGTCTTCGACTGGGGCACCATCAAGTGGCTGGTCACCCCGCACCTCGACGAGGGCGCCGGGCTGACCACCGGCGAGGTGATCGTCTACCCGGCGCAGGGCCATGCGCCGCACGTGCACCCGAACGAGGAGGAGGTCATCTACGTGATCTCCGGCGAGGGCGAGCAGACCGTCGGCGACGGCCCGGCGTTTCCGATCCGCGAGGGCGACGCCGTGTACATCCCGGCCAACACGCTCCACTCGACCTACAACACCACGTGGCGTCCGCTGCGGCTGGTGGTCGTCTACACCCCGGGCGGCGCCGAGACCGGCCTCGACGGCCTGCCCGACGCCCGCATCATCGAGCCCGGGGTCGCCCCGGCCTGGAGCCAGGTGCGCCAGTAACCGGACGGAGGGTCCCCGTGCCCGGGAACCCTCCGCTGCTTCAGCTCCGCCGGCCGGTCACGTGGTCCACGCCAGCCTCGACACGAGGCTGGCGATCGCCGCGTCTGCGGCCTCGAACTGCCTGGCTGCCGACTCGCTCGCCCGTTGAGCGCGGTGGCGGGTGGTGCGGCGTTGGTAGCATCACTGCCGTGCTCGACGGTCTTGACGCGGTCGACTGGACCGCGGTGCATGGCGCCTACGGGCCGGCGGGCGAGGTGCCGGCCCTGATCCGGGCGTTGGCGGGCCGTGATGGCGAGACGGCCGCGAAGGCGCGCAGCATGCTCGAAGGGTGGGTCAGCCACCAGGGCACCACCTATTCGGCGAGTCCGCTGGTCGTGCCGTTCCTGGCAGAACTGCTGGTCGACGGTGCCACTGTGCATCGGGGTGGTCTGGCCTGGATGCTCGGCGAGATGGCCGCGTACAACAATCGGCGCACCAGGTACATCGGTGCGGTCCGGGCGGCGGTGGAGGCCGAGGTCGACCGGTTGGTGCCGCTGTTGGAGGACCCCGATGCGGAGGTCCGCGACGGGGTCGCGTTCGTGCTTTCGCAGTGCCCGAAGAGTAAGCGTCGGGCACTGCCCAAGCTGCGCCTGCGGTTCGCGGTCGAGACCGAGCCGCAGGTGAGGGCGCGCCTGCTGGCGGCCATCCAGTGGCTGGACAGGAAGACACCGCTCGTCGCCGAGGCGCTCGGCGCGGGCCAGCCACTGGCGCTTCGCGCTGCTGCCGTGTTGCTGCTGGCGCGCTCGGACCAGCCGTGGACGCCGGAGGCGACCGCGGCCGTGCGCGAGGTCTGGGCCGACGGCCAGCCGCTGGAGAAGAGCTGGTGGTGGGGCTGGGGGTCCAGCCCGCTGCAGGACCTGATCGCTGGTCTGGGCGACCGGGGCCCGGACGGTGCCGCCGTGCTCGGCATGCTGCTGGCCTCGTCAGCGAACCGGGTGCGCGAACAGGCCGCCGCCGCAGCGGTCATCGTCGTCCGGACCGAACGGCAGGCCCGGCCGCTGCTGGTGCCGGTGCTGGAAGGTGTGCTGGCCGACGCCTCCGCGAAGGTTCGCTACGACGCGGCCCGCGCATTGTCTGAGGCGGGCGTGGCCGCTCGCCCGGCCGTCGACGCGCTGGCTGCCGCAGTCGCGGCGACATCGGCGGCGCTCGGCGCGCTCGTCCACCTCGGTGATCCGCGCTGGCCGGCCCTCGCGGCGGCCCGCCTCCGCAGCGGCACCGACGTCGAAGGTACGGTGGAGGCCCTGTACGAGGCCGGGGCGCCCTTCCACGCCGAGGTGATGGACGCGATCACCACGACCGATCCGGCCGACTGGCACCGGTGGGGCATCTACCTCCTCGCCGCCTGGGGTCCGGCGGCCGCGCCCGCCGTCCCTCAGTTGCGGACGCTGCTGGACACCAACGTGCACGCCTGGGCCCTTGATGCGCTCACCGCGATCGGCCCGGCCGCCGCGGCGGCGCTTCCCAGGTTGCGCGACACTCTGGACGAGCCACCGATCGTCAAAGAAAGCGGCTACTTCCGCGTTTCCCACGTCGCCGAGCGGATCGCAGTCCTGCGCATCGACGCAGATCCTGGCCCGGCACTCGAAGCGGCCCGGGCTGCGCTCGCCAAGCTACGCGGCCGGCCATCCGGCGGCCTCTACGACCTGCCCTACGACGACGCGGTCCGGCTCCTGGATGCGCTCGGCGAGCAGGGGCGGCAACTGCGACCCGACGTGCTCGACCTGGTCACGGCGCGTCCCGACCTCATCAGCTTCGCCCGTGCACTGTGGCGCTGGACAGCGAACGCCGACGAGGTCCGCCCGACGGTCCTGACCGTGCTCGACCGCGCCGGGGCGCAGTTGCGCCAGCGCACCCCGCAGTACCCGGGGCTGCCGGCCATCGACCTCGCCGCCGAACTGGGCGACGCGTCGCTCGCACCGCTTTTGCGGCCGTTCCTGGCCGACACGACCTCGCGGACGCGGGTGCCGGCGGCGCGGGCGATCTGGCGGCTGACCGGCGACGCCGACGGGCTGGTCGGTCCACTCCTCAACGAGGTGACCGGCCGGCCGCCGGGATTCCGCTGGAGCGGGGCCCTTGACCTGCTGGCCGCGATCGGACCGGCCGCCGCCGATGCCCTGCCCGAGCTCCGGGCCGTGGCCAAGCACCCGCGGTGCCCGTTCGTGGCCGACTTCGACTCCGGGCGCGACCGCTGGCTCGGCCACCGCGACGACAGGTTCCTCACTGCGACGCGAGCCGCGATCGCAGCCATCAGCGCGGCACCGTAGACGGACACCGTCCACCGATACCGATCAGGCCCAGCCAAACCCGTGTGCCGTGCCAGTTCTCCGTGGCCCGTGAGCTCCCGGCTGTGGCCCGGCTGCCCGGCTGTACTCGTCGATCAGGACGTGGAGGAGTCGCCGCTTGCGCGTTGTAGACCGGTGCATTTGGACTTCATCTGTACCTCCACCGCGACGAAGTCCTCGTGGCGATCCGCTCCGTCCGCAGGGACGTCGAGCCGATCGTCGAGAGCTACGCTAGGTAGCGGAACCAGGATTACGAGACGCTGGCTGCCGGTGACAGGGCTGGTGATAGGGGCTCGGATGGACGGAGGCCTCGCCGACCTCGCCCAGGTCGTTGAGCAACAGGCAGCGTTGCGACGCGTCGCAACGCTGGTTGCGCGCGGAGTGCCGCCGACCGCGGTCTTCGACGCGGTCGCCACGGAATTGGTTCGGCTCCTCGGCGCCGACGGTGCGGTAGTCGACCGCTATGAGGCAGACGGCACGATCACCGTGCTCGCCAGCAGTGGCTCGGGGCTCCCGGTCGGCACACGCGGACCGCTGGAGGGGAGCCCTGTTGCGGCTCAGGTGTGGCGCACCGGCCGTTCCGTCCGGCTCGACAGATACGTGGGCGGTTCCGGCCCGCTCGCCGCGCGGATTCGCGAGTTGGGGATCCGCGCGGCGGTGGGCGCCCCGATCGTCGTTGAGGGACGCCTCTGGGGGCTGACTGTGGCCGCCTTCACGAAGCAGGAAGAGCCAATGGCCGCCGACGCCGAAGTGCGCATCGCAGAATTCACCGACCTGGTCGGCACGGCGATCGCCAACGCCCAGGCCCGAGCCGACCTAATCGCCTCCCGGACCCGTGTGG
>NZ_JBEXCY010000293.1:0-12084 GCF_040605515.1 Dactylosporangium sp. NPDC005572
GGCGTCGCCGGAGGCCACGGCGAGCGACTGTCGGCGCAGACGCGTCGCATCGTTGATCTGGTGAGAGGTGCTGTGGGCGCTGGGAAAGGGCATGGGCTTCACGGGCTCGTGGAAGCATTCGACCAGTGCGAGGAGGCGGATCCGTATCGCGAGCGTGCCGCAGCCGTTCTCTGCGAGGAGGCGGTAGCGCATGAGCAGCATGATCTGCTGTTGAGCCGACAAGCCAAGCTGGCTTCGATCGCGCGCACCGCCGCCGGGAGCCCGGTCGGTCGCCGATTTGGTGCCCGGATCGACATGTGCCTCGCGGATGTGACGGGGGAATGGCCGGCCTTGCTCATGCGGAGCCATCGCACCAGCGATCCGCAGGTCCTGGCGTGGATGCACGCACGCTTCGCCAGGTGGTCCGCGCTCGACGGCGACGGCGCGACGGCCCAGCACCATTACCTCCTCGCCATCGAACGCGCGAGTGCTGGCAACATGTACCAGGAAGCGTCGGACTGGCTGTATGCATGGCGAACGGTGCGGTCCTGGTACGACAACTTCGACCGCGACGAACAACACGCCCTCGCCCAAGCGCTCCGCGTGCATGCCCACGCCGGGGTGCATCGACTTCCTGGGACCGAGCACACGGTCGAGCAGGCTCTTCGCGCGTTGTATGCCGACAAGCCAAATGAGGCCCTCGAACGCGTGCGACGGTGGATGTGGCAGGCGGTTGTCCGCGCGGACCTGACCTACGAGGTTGAAGCGGTTACGGCACTGGGCGATCTCGTCAGTACAAAGGCGCTCTTCACTGAAGCGGCCGAGTACTACATCCGGGCCGGAGCCACCGACAAGGCCCGAACGGCAGCCGAGCACATCACCGAGCCCGTCGACTGGTCGGTGGCCGGACTGCTTCGCCCCTTGACGGCCAGCCGGCGTGCAGCCTTCGCCGCCATCGCCGGCGGCGCTGACCTCCTGGTAGACGAAGCCGTTGCCCCGTGGGTCGAGGCCGCGCTCGACGAGATCACCGAGTTGACACCGGCACCGCGGCGGCATGCGGAAAATGCCGGGAAGGAGGCATTCGAAGCGCTGGCGGCGCTGGCCGACACTTTGACCTGCCAGCAGGTGGCACAGCTGCTTGTCCGGGTTGACGCGCTGCTGGATCGGCCGAAGGCCCGCCACAGCGAGAGTGACGACACGATCATCGCCATCCTGACGACGGTCGCGCGGCGCCACCGGTGCGTGCAGGAGCACGCGGTGCGCTCGATGCTCCACGCATTGCAGATCAACGACCGGATGGCAGACAGGGTGCTCGGCGCTGAAGACGTCCTGCGTAGCAATCCCGAGATCGTGCACAGTGCGCTGGCTGAAGCCGCACACGACGGGCATCATTATGCCTGCCTCGCGCTGATCCTTGCTCAAGCCGACGTCGAGCCCGCCCGGCCATACGCCAAGACATACGTTGAGGCCGAACTCGACCCAACACGGGCGCGGCGAAACATCGTTAGCCTGTCGACGAAACCTCGCGACGCTGCCGTGCTCGCCGGGATACTGCCCGCGGACCGCCAAGCCGAGTTCGTGCGCACGATGCTCGCGCGAGTGCTCGACACCGATGCCGCAGCAGCGGCACGCCGCAGTGACCTGCTCGCCATCAAGACCATCGCACCACACCTGGACCGGAACACCAGGGCGCAGCTGTTCCCGAGCGCCTTGGAGATCGCGCAGGGTCGACACGATCGCGAGGAACCGAATCCGTGGCCGCAGCACCCATTCAGCCGCGCGGAGATCGTTCTTCCGCCGTCAGGGCTCGGCGTGGACGGCCTCCGATGCGCAGCTGCATTGGTAGACGAACCTGAGCAGGCGAACCTCGTGGAGCTGGCGGCCATGGAACTGCTCGGCCCAAAGCATCCCGACCGCGGCTGGGCGATTGCGACGGTACTCAACGGTCTTCCAGGCGACCTCGCCCATCTCCAACTGACGGACCTCGCTAATCGGCCTCAACCAGCGCTGCGCGCCCTTGCCGCTCATCGATGGGTACGCAACCCGGACGCCCTCTCCACGAGTAGAGCTGAGGTCCTTGCCGCGGACACCGACCATAACGTGCGCCGCGAACTCGCTGTTGCCGCGGCCGCCGTACCAGTGGAAACACGTCCGGAATCAGTGGAGCGCGTTCGGCGAATTCTTGTCCTTGATCGTCGTCGCGCAATCCGGCAGGCTGCCGACTCGGCGTTGACAGCAACGGCTTGCGAGGTGACTCAGTCCGACAAGTGACAGCTGAGCCGCCCCGTTAGCCCTGGTCTTCGCTAAATGTTGACCAAGCCTGTTGAGTCGGGAGTTGATCTTCTCCGGGCGGCCTGGCTGAGGGTGGTCATGGTGAGGGCCCGGCCCTTGGCCGGGTCGCTCCATCTGGTTTGTCGGGGTGTGGTGCCGGGTTCAGGTGATCGGCTGTGGCAGCGCGGCGAGGCGTGCGAACGCGGTGGCGAGTTCGGTTGCCCAGGGCCAGGTTTCGGGGATGCGGAGCCTGGTTTGCCGGGCGGTGCGGGTGATCCGGGCGGCGACGTGCACGAGGCGGTAGCGCAGTATCTTGGGTTCGGCGGCGGCGAGGTCCCAGTCGAGCACCAGGAGTTGGGTCCAGGCGAGTAGGCCGATGGCGGTGAGGGCGAGGTGCAGCCAAGCGGCGTTGATCGCGAAGACGTGGGACGGGAACCGGCCGAGGCCGGTGTCCTTCCCGGTGCGGATGCGGTCTTCGACGGGGGCGTGGGCGCGGTGACGGGTTTCGAGGTATTGGATCGGGCCGTTGGTGGCCTCGCCGGGTGGGGTGTCGGTGGCCATGACCTGGTGGCGCATGCCCTCGATCGTGTCGAACAGGGACAGCTGGGCGCCGGGGTGCGGCCGTTCCCGGCGCACGATGAACCGGGTCCCGGGCGGGTAGCCGTCGTCCGGGACCAGGCCGGTCAGTTCGCAGACCTGCGCGTTGTCGCGTGGCACGCCGTCGGTGTCGACGGCGGGCACCCAGTCGCCGGGCCGTCGTTTGGCGGTGAGGATGGCCTGGCGGATCGGTTCGGTGATCGCCACGCCGACCGAGAATCGGGTGTCCAGGCCGCGGTCGCGCAGCCCGCGGATGTGCGCGAGGAGACCGAAGGTGCAGCCGGCGAAGTCCGACCGGATCAGGATCGGGGTGCCGTGCCGGTGCGCGTCGGGGATCTGGGCCAGGGCGTCGTCGAGGACGGTGATGTGATCGGCGGTGGTGTTCGACCCGTCCCGCCCTTCCCGCAGCATCCCGGATAGCGCTTCACGGGTGTTGTCCAGGAAACACAACAGCGGGTGGTACCCGAACGAGGACTTCCACGTCGGTGTCGCCGCTTCCTTGTCGGAGTGACAGCGCACGATCGTGGCGTCGATGTCCAGGACCAGACCCGGCACCGCCGAGCCCGCCGCCATCGACTGCGGCAGACCGCCGAAGGTCTCGATCCGTTGCGCCCACGCGATTTCCCGCGCCGCCGCCCGGGCGTCGACGCTTCGGCACAACGTCGGCAAACCCTACGGACCGCTAGGTTAGGTAGTTCTGCCGTAAACTGATCAACAGGTCGGCGTCCCGGCGCATCGAACATGGTCATTCATTAGCGTATGTCCTTTTGTTCCCATTCGTCAGTCGTCATCAAAATCGCTCTAGCCATCGGAAACAATGCCGTGTAAGCATGGTTAGATGTTGACGACGGTGATTGAGCATTCCCTCTTGGCGGAGAGGCTGTCTGTCCTGCGCGACAAACACACGACAAATGCGGACTTCAAGGTTGCGCTTCATGAGGCATCGGTCTTTTTGATGTACGAGGCGATGCGGAACTTTCGCACCGAGCGGTATGAACTCGATACCCCGTTAAGCCGGACGACGGGGACTCGCCTAGCCGAAACTCCGATTGTCGTGCCAGTTCTCCGAGCCGGCCTCGGCATGCTGGGTGCGGCGACCGCGTTGCTTCGTAACTTCGACACCGGGTTCGTCGGCGTCTCCAAGGACGGGTTCAGTGAACGCCGGAATATCTACCTCGCCGCCGTGCCGCCGGACCTCCGCGGTCGCCGCGCTATTGTGCTCGATCCGATGCTCGCCGCCGGCCACACGATGATCCGCGTATGCGACGAACTAATACGCCGAAACTGCGGCAACATTACGATGATTTGCCTGTTGGGAGCTACGGCGGGCGTCGAACGCGTTGCGGCGGCCGGCTACGATGCCGACCTGTTCATCGCCGCCATCGACGCCGAACTCAACGACGTGGCGTTTATCGTGCCCGGGTTGGGCGATGCCGGTGACCGACAGTTCGGAGAGTGGTGACATCATCAACCTGGGCGCTTGGCGTCGGCGATTTCGGCCAGCGAGGTGAAGGTCTGTGGCCACACGGCACCGGCCGACGGCACAAGTTCGTGGGGAGACTCGTCCATCCAGCGGAGGAGAGCGTCGACTGGGAACCACCGGACGCTGGCCACCTCGATCTCATCGTATCGAATAAGGCTTGCCTTTCCCTTCTCCAGAAAGGCCGTGTAGATGACGAAACGTCGGTCTTCTTTGTCCGGATGGTGAAAGACTTCCTCAAACAAGAGTTTTGGGTCGTAACTAGTGGGATCGAGACCGAGCTCCTCCTGGACCTCTCGAGCGAGGGCTTCGTCAAAGGTTTCCCCTGGTTCCACCTTACCGGTCACTGATGGGCCCCAGACACCCGGGTCTTGTCGTTTGTTTAGCGCACGCTGGGCGAGAAGTAGTTCGCCATCTTCATTAGTCAACCATAGAACCACTACGTCAATCATGTTCAGTGATCCTCTCCGATGATGCCTTATGGCCTGGGCCGGAAAAGGTGATCCTCCGGCTTACGAGTCGGGAATATAGTTCGTGGGCGAGGACCTGATCGCCACTGATGTGCTGATCAGGTTGCGTCGGGCGTGCGGCTGAATAGTCCAGTACCGTACCATCCGGGCGAATTTGGCGCGTATCCGCAACATTCGCGAGGCCATAGCGCAACATCCATGTCGCGGATGGAGCGAGGTCACGGGCGCACGCAACGGCTCGGGTCAAGAGGTCTTCCTCTGAACCCAGCCTGACTGGCCAGCGTTCCCCGTGGAGGCCAACCGTTGTGGCGGTCTCAGCTATGACAATGTCAGCTCGAGCGAGGGCTGAGACAACGTAATTCTTGGAAATGGTCGCCGGGAGGTTGTGCGGCACGAGGTCGATCACCGTGCACACACCCGCGGCGCGAGCAAGGTCAAGGCCAGCTAGCAACGCGCGGGTCGACGTAGGGTGCTGCAAGGCGTAACCATCACAGACCAGAATGTCCGATGTTGCGATCATAGACGCACAGGACCGCACATGGCTCTCGCTGAGGCACATGTGGGGGGATGCATCCGAGGAAACAAGGAGCCGGCGCCGTTGACCATTCGCCTTTGGAGCATCACGTACAGTAACAACAATTGCGTTCGGCTGACCATCGCATCGTTGTAGCTTGGCTGACGTGCAAGCCGCCTGCGCACCTTCGCTAAGAACCGAGGTCAGCTTGTCTTCGCCGACCGCACCAATGATGTATACGCGCCGAAAGAGCCCGTACGCGGCCGATGCGAAATTTATGGCAGTTCCGCCAGCGCGCACACTCACCGGCGCAACCTCGTAGACATCCTCGCCAGCGTCAAACTGGTGGGCGTTGAGCCGTGAACCGATATCCACCTTAAGGGTTCCGATGCAGGTCACGGTTCCATAGGGCTGTGCAAGAGGTAGGTTCACCACGCTCCGTTCCGGCGTACGCGGCAGGTCGTTGTCCGTTCGAACAGGCCACCGCATGGAGGACAAGGCCACAGGCATCCTAGACTACTAAGGCCAATGGTGCCGGTTAATACGATGATCCACAGTATGCCATCGCGTAAATGATCGAGATGGAGGGTCTGTTGCACCTGACGACCATGACCGTCATGCTCTACGAACTGATGCGTGATCATCGAGGCAACACCCCGATCCTCGAGCCGGCCGTCGCTGCTTGCGCCGGAGATTCCGGATGACGACTGTGGCGCTTAACTCGTCTGTGCCCGCTGTCGTGGTGGCGGGTTACATAGCTCAGGACGTGATTATCCAAAGCGAGTCGGATCCTACTCGAGAAGACTTCAGCCGAGGTCGAGTAACCTTTGCGGTCGGGGGCAGCGGTGCAAACGTAGCGGCCTGGCTTGCCTGGACTGGAGCTGCGGTCGAACTGGTTGGCGTCACTGGTGCTGATGCACACGCCGACGCCCTAATTGGCGACTTTGAGGCGACCGGTGCCACCGCCACCGTGGCGCGGGCGTTGCGGGCACCGGTCGTGGCCAGCGTCATCGACGCTGGTGGAGACCGTCACCTGGTGCTCGATGCCGGAGGACCGTTTAACAACGTGCCGTTTCCCCTGCCCCATCGCCGGCCTGCCTGGTTGCACATTCCCGGTTTCCTGCTGTATCGCGACGATCTTCAGCAGCAGACTTTGGCATTGGCCGCCAATGTACGACCTACTGCGCCGATCAGCGTGGATCTTTCCAGCGGGTACCTGATCCGGACGCTCGGCGGCAGCAAGATTCTCTCGCTTCTGTCAGAGGTCGCCCCTGAAACGGTGATCATGAACGAGGACGAAGCCGAGGCCATGGCGAAGTCATGTCAGCCGGAACAGCTGGCCCCGCGAGTGGTAATCCATCGAGGCGCGAAGGCGAGCCGGGTCTACACGGCTGTCGGATGGTTCGAAACCTCCGCCGGCATCCGAAAGGATCTGCGGCCGTTGGATGCGACCGGAGCGGGAGACGCGTTCGCTGCGGGATACATCGCTGGCATCATGCGAGGCATGGGGGAACCAGCTGCCATCGAATTCGGCCATATCCTGGCTCAGATCGTCATTACTATGCCGGGCGGCCAACCGCCCTTGCATGACATACTCGACCTTGCCCGGACTGGTCTGTCAAATTCACCCCCGTAAGGAGCAAACCATGGCTGATCTGGACAATCTGGTTCTTGCCCGAATTGGCGACTGCGATGTGTATGTTGAGGCCATCGATGCAGGCGGTGTATCCGAAGTCGGCCTGCGTGACGCGTTGTCCACCGAGGCCATGTGGCGAGCGCTCGAAGAGGTGGCCGACTCGATTCAGTCCGTTTGGCAGAAAGTGAAGCCGACCGAGGCGGAGGCAGAATTTGGCCTGGGCTGTGCGGTGAAGTCCGGCCAGCTTCATTCGTTCCTGGTAGGCGGATCCGCCGAGGCGACTTTCAAAATCAAACTGAAGTGGAAGGCCGCGCAAGAGATCAGTGGCGAGTAGGGCTGGACCTAGTGAACCAGCGGTTGCTGGACGAATATTTCCCGCGAGCGGTGTGCCGAGTCGAGGACGCCATCACCGGAGAGCCACATGGCACCGCGTTTTTCGTGCTGCCTGGCGTTGCGCTGACCTGCGTTCACGTGAGTCGCAGGATCACGAAGCTGCAACTGGCTTCAGAGCATATAGAGGGTGGTCCGTGGCCGGCGACCGTCCGCGCTACTATCGTCGACCAGTCGACCCCATGGCCAGATTTACCGAGTTTTCCCGACATCGCTGTGCTGGACGTAGCCTTCTCTGAACATGACTGTCTTCCACTAGCAACCAGTCATCCCGCACTCAGTACCGCTGTTGTTTGCGGATACCCGCGCGTCGCAGGTGCCGTGGTCCTTACATCCTGCCGTGCTCAATACGACGGCAAACTAAGTCTTGATGACTCCACTTGGCTGTGGAAGCTTAAGGCAACCGAGATCGCCACCGGCATGAGTGGAGGTCCCGCTTTTGATGACCTTACCGGCATGGTCTTCGGTTTGACTATAGCCACCCGTGGAGAACGCTATGCGAGTGGCGGAATTATTTCCCCACTCGTCGGCGTTGCTCCGGTAATCGAGGACATCATCCGTCACAATCGTGAACTGCAAGTAGCCGGCAAGATTGATTTAGCGAGCAAACGGTATCTTTGGGCATCAGAGAGCAATGCTACTCGGCAGGTGTCGGTACCAAGCTTCTTCCACGTTCCGGAGACGGCGCGCTTCTTTGTCGGCCGTGCGTCCGATTTGACTGCCGTTGAGGAGCTTCTGCGCGAAGGCGACCCAGATCTATCGGCTGTAGCGATCACCGGGCTGGGTGGTGTCGGCAAAACGGAGCTCGCCGCCCAGTACGCTCACATGGCCCGTTCGCGCTACTCGTTCGTGTGGTGGTTTACTGCAGCAGACAGGGCCGCCCTCCTAGACGAGTACACGTCGCTTGCACCGAGTCTCGGTATCCAACGGGATGGCATCGACGCAGAAGTCACGGTCGTCCAGGTACGCGAGCGCGTCGAGCAGATCGATCAGCCGTGGCTGCTGGTCTTTGACAACGCTGACGATCCACACATCCTAGCCGGATTTATGCCATCGACTGGGTGCGGCGATATCATCATTACATCCCGATTCGCCGACTGGAACCGCTCGCGGGTGACTGCATACAAGCTCAACCAGTTAAGTGCAGCAGACGGGGGCGACCTCCTAGTTGCATGGACTGGACAGCAAGACACCGATGGCGCGGTGAATTTGGCGGAGCAGGTCGGCGGCCTCGCGCTCGCCTTGCAACAAGCGTCTGCGTTCCTTGCTCGATCTGGCTGGACGTACTCGCGCTTCTCTGACCTTCTTAGGAAACGTTCACGGGACCTGCTCAGCATAGGGCCAGACCGCTCCTTCGCCGGTAGCCACGCAATGTCAGTCTATAACGTGTGGGAACACTCAATCGACCGATCGGTCACTCAGGCTCGGTATGCCCGTGACTTACTACAGATCTTCGCCCTCTTGGCGGCTGAGCGTATTCCTCGAACCGTTGTTGCGATGGGTGAAACGTCATTTGCGTGCGGGGACGAAATTGCGGGCGAAGCGGCACTGCTCGCGCTGGCGGACTACTCGCTCGTTGACCTGTCGGCCGACACAGTATCGCTGCACCGCCTGGTACAAGAGGTCGAGTTGGCTAACATGCGGGAGAATGACCTGCTCCACGATCGCGCTCTGACTGTGGGCAGCCTTCTCGTACGCTTGATGCCCGCGGATCCAGACGATTGTGACACATGGGATCAATGCGCCGAGGTGGTGCCCCATATTCTCAACATTTCCAGCCTGCTGGATCCTGAGACGTTCCGAGTGGAACAGATCGCCCGCGCAGAGAGCCTCGCTGGCAGCTATCTAAACTCCCGTGGCTCTCGATACCAAGCCAAGGAGTTGCTGGTTCGCTCGGTCCGCCGGCTGGCGGACCGGCCAGAAGAGCATGCTTCGACGCTGTCCGACGCTGAATTGAACTTGGCCCGTGTGGAACGTAATCTCGGCGACCTGGACAGCGCTGTGATGCACGCGACCAAGTCTCGGGACCTCGCTCAACGCCTTACGGATCCGCGGCCTTTGGCAGCGGCCCTAAGTATGCTTGGTCGAGTGCTCACGGATGCGGGTGATGTCAGAGGCGCGCGGAAAGCCTACAGTCACGCGCTTAAGCTCATTTCAATCGAGTCCCTTGCGACCTCCCGACTTGCCGTAGCGGTTCTTAATCACGCTGGCCGTGGTCTGATGCGGAGCTTCGATATCGTCGAGGCTGAACGCCTCCTGCGCAAGGCTCTGGAAATTGACCGCAGCCTGCATGTACGCCCCCACGCCGATACTGCATGGACGTTGGACAACCTTGCCATGGCGCGATTCGCATTGGGTGATACTGTCCAAGCCGAGGTGGACCTCCGGCGTGCGTTGGACATTGAAGCTGGCATTCATGGCGCCGACCATCCTCGCAGCGCTTGGTCCCTCCGCAACCTCGCAAGTGTGATCGTCGCTCGTGGTGACCTGATGGCGGCGCGCTCGCTGTTACTTCGCAGCTTGGCTATTATCGACATGGCTACTCCGAACAACCGCACCGAAATTGCGGCCACGGCCATCGCATTGAGCGAAGTGTGCAATCTGATTGGCGACAAAGATGGGCGCGACATGGCCGTCGCTCGGATCAACGCCTCGTACAAACCGGCCGCCGGTCCAGCCAGCACCGGCCATGTATCACCGTCAGATATCAACTCTGGCTGCTGATTACGACCCTGCTGCGAGTCGCAGCAGCTAGCTAGGCGGGACAACGGCGTGCGCTATTCACGACGCGCCGAGCCACCACGGAACCGTCAGAAGCGCCTCAAATGATGATTCTGTTAGGAGTTGTAACCCCACCCCGATCGTGGCTGAGGTTCTGCGCATCACCGGCGTCCTGGCCGCGTTCTCCACCCGAGCCACCAGTTGAGTATTCAGGGCGGTGTCGCGCCGACACGCCGTCCACGGTGACGCGCGGCACAACCGGAGTGGTGTCCAAACAGGACCACGGTCGGTGGCGGGTAGCGGATGGCGTCAGACTGTCGCGACGAGCGGATGCGGCTCGCTCGTGAGGGCCGCGACGGCTCGGGCGACCTCGTGCAGATCGGCGCGGACGTAGGTGGCGGTGGTGCCGGCGTCGCCCCGGCCGGTGTGTCCGGCGAACGCTTTGGCCACGGCGTAGCCGAAGTGCCGTTCGACCCAGGTGAGGGTGGTGTGCCGGATCCAGTGCATGCTGACCTGCTGGGTAGCGACCCACGGAAGGTGTTTGCCGAGCCTGGTCCACAGGTAGTCGTACCGGCGCCGGGTGAGCGGCGTGCCGCGTCCGTAGCGGAGTAATGGCTCGCGCGGGTCGGTTCTACCGCGTTCGTCGGCGTGTTCGCACAGGTAGCGCATCAGGGTGGGGGAGACCGGCTGCCACCGGACCGTTTCGCCTTTCTCTCGGAGTCGGATCAGGCACTGCTGCTGGTCGAGGTCAATCGGGCGAAGCGCGAGCGCGCCGCCGCGGCGGCAGGCGGTTTCGGTGTGCAGGCGCAGCAACAGGCCGTCCAGGGCCGGGTCGTTGCCGGTGGTGGAGGCTATCGCAACAACCTCACCAAGCTGCGCGTCGGAGAGTGCCCGGCGGGTGCTGGCAAGCCGGCGTGGCTTCATGACCCGCGCTGCCGGGTTGGCGGCGTCGGCGATTAGCCCATCGGCGACCGCATGGCGGTAGACGCACCGCAACGCTGTGATCATGTTTTCGGCGGCGGATCGGCCGCCACGGGAGTTACCCCTGACTAACGCTGTGCTCTTGGTGCGTTCGGCGAGTTGCTTGATCTCCAGTGCTGTCGGTTCGTCGAGCTGGCGTTCGCCCCAGACCGCCAAGACGCGCCGCCAGTATGGGTCGTACGCCCGCCGCGTTCCCGCGCTGACCGCGTCGCCGACACGTTCGATGTACTCGGCGAAGGTCGGGACCGTGCGCGGCGCCGCGTCGCTGAGCAGGTCCTGCGGCGATAGTCCCATTCGCGTCAGCAAGAGGCGAAGCGCTTGGATATCAGAGCCAGACGCACCCCTGGGTACCGCCGTCACGAGCGTTGCTCGCCATTCCGCTCAAGGTGCGTAGCGAGCATGATGTGCACCGTAGCCATGGTGTAGGCGACCAGCCGCCCATCGTCGGGGTGGGCCACAACCAGCAGCCGGTCGCCGGCGGCGAGTCGCAGCGCCCGCCGTGCCGGAGCGGGTAAACGCAGGTGACCTTGGCGGGTGATGGCATACGGGCCCCCAGCATCGGCCGCCACGACGATGCTGCCAATGCAAGTCCGGATCCCAACGGCCTGCCCGGGGGACCAGCCGAGCACACCGAGCGGTGACCGGTCCGCAAGCCGCCCCCGCACATCGACCGACGTCACCACGCAGAAGATCGATCGAACGGTGTCCACCCTCGACGTCAGGGTCGCGATCGGCAATCCCGCGACCGCCACCGATCCCGACACATCCGGCGAAGGTGGCAGCGCGAAACCACCCAACCCGCCTCTACCCGGATGAGTCTCAACATCGGACGTCGCACGAGCAGTTGGCATCATCGGCCCCGTGGTGCTGAGATCGGCACCCGCCAGAGCGGCAGGTCATGACCATCCGATGCTGTCGCGGCGGCGCGACACTTCGGAAGGTGTCACGCGGTGCGATCCCGGCCGACGGCGGCCACGCCCCACAGCTGGTGGCCCGCCCCCCCCCACCCCAAAAGCAACGCCCAACGAATCCGTTCGCCGGGGAC
>NZ_JBEXCY010000294.1:0-12054 GCF_040605515.1 Dactylosporangium sp. NPDC005572
GGCGGGTCCGGCTGTCCCGGCGGCTGCCCACCGCCCTGCTCATCGGGGTCCGGCTGAACGCCCGCCGCCCGCGCCGGGCCCGGCTCGGCACGCTCAACGCCCTCGTGACCACGACCACGCTCGCCGCCGCGTTCTCGAACCTGGCCCAGACCAGCCGCCCGCTGAACGTCGGCGGCGCCACCCTCGCCAACGCCCGCGACGAGCGGACCGTCCACGCGATCCTGCTCGTCCTCGGCGCCACGTGCGTCCTCGCGCTGCTCAACACGCTCGTCAGCACGTGGACCGCCGTGCTCGACACCCGGCTGCCGCTCGCCGTCGCCCGGACCCTCGGCGCGACCCCCGGCCAGGCCGCCGCGGGCCTGGTCGTGGCGCAGCTGCTGCCCGCGGTCCCGGGGGCCGTCGCCGGCGCGTTCCTCGGCGGGGAGGTGTACCTGTTCTTCGCCCCCGGCAACGCCGGCCCGGCACCAGTCGGCTGGCTGCTCGCGACCGCCGCCGGCGTCCTGGTCGCGGTCGCCGCCCTCACCGCCGGCCCCGCGCTGGCCGCGGCGCGCCACCCCGTCACCACCACCCTGCGGGCCGTGCCGGCGTGAAAGGCTGGGCCACATGAGGTACCTCATGTTGATCTACGGCAACGAGGCCCAGTGGAACAGCCTCACGCCCGACCAGCTCGCCGCGCTCATCGACGAGGTCGACGCGTTCAACGCGGCACTGGACGAGTCCGGCGAGCTGCTCGGCGCCGACGGTCTCGTGCCGCGGGCGCGCGCGGTGCGGATGGGGCAGGACGGCCCGGTCGTCACCGACGGGCCGTACCTGGAGGTCAAGGAGTTCGTGGGCTCCTACTTCGTCGTCGACGTCGACGACGACGCGCGGGCCGTCGAGATCGCGCGGTCGTATCCGGGGCTGCGCTACGGCGGCAACGTCGAGCTGTGGCCGCTGCTGTCCCGGCGGTGACCGTCGAGGAGCACCTGCGGTCCCTCGCCGCCCCGGCGCTCGGCGCGCTCACCCGCCGCTACGGCGACTTCGCCCGGTGCGAGGACGCGGTCCAGGAGGCGCTGCTCGCCGCCGCCGGGAGCTGGCCCGGCACCGGCGTCCCCGACCACCCCCTCGGCTGGCTCATCACCGCCGCGACCCGCCGCTACGTCGACCAGCTGCGCGCCGACACCGCCCGGGCACGCCGCGAACGCGCCGTCCACGACGCCCTCCCGCGCGACGCGCTCGTCGCGCCACCGCCCGACGCCGAACCGGCCCGCGACGACCTCCTCGACCTGCTGTTCCTGTGCTGTCACCCGGCCCTCGCCCCGTCGGCGCAGATCGCGCTCACCCTGCGGGCCGTCGGCGGACTCACCACGACCGAGATCGCCGCCGCGTTCCTCGTCCCGGACAAGACGATGGGCCAGCGGATCTCCCGCGCCAAGCAGCGGCTGCGGGAGGCCGGCGCGCGGTTCGACCGGCCGGCTCCGCTGCCGGTGGTGCTGCACGTGTTGTACCTCATGTTCAACGAGGGCTACACCCAGGTGCACCGCACGGACCTCACGCGCGAGGCGGTCCGGCTGGTGCGGGAGCTGCACGACCGGCGGCCCGGGTCGGCGGAGACCGCCGGGCTGCTCGCGCTGATGCTGCTCACCGAGGCCCGCCGCGCCGCCCGCACCGGCCCGGACGGCGTTCTGATCCCACTGGACGAGCAGGACCGGTCACTGTGGGACCGGGCCGCGATCGCCGAGGGCACGGCGCTGCTCACCGCCGCCCTCGCGACCGGGACGCCCGGCCCGTACCAGGTCCAGGCGGCCATCGCCGCGCTCCACGACGAGGCGCCCTCCGTCGAGGCCACCGACTGGCCGCAGATCCTCCTGCTGTACCGCACGCTCGACCGCCTGGCCCCGAACCCCGTCGCGACGCTGAACCGGGCGGTCGCCCTGGGGATGGTGCGCGGCCCGCAGGCCGGCCTCGACCTCCTGGCCGAGCTGGAGTCCGGCGCGCTGGCCGGCTACCCGCGGCTGCCGGCCGTCCGCGCGCACCTGCTGGAGCGCGCCGGCGACCGGGCCGGCGCGGCCGTCGCGTACCAGGAGGCGGCCCGCGTGGCCGGCAGCCGCCCCGAGCAACGGTTCCTGCTGCGGCGGGCCGCACACTGTAGAAACCCGGCCGCCGGCTCCGACACGAACGGCCCCGGTAGCGGGGCCACCGGAGCATCGGAGCGAGCACGATGACCAAGGTGACGGCCCAGATGTCGGTCTCACTGGACGGGTACTACGCCGGCCCGCGGTACCAGGGCGGCGGCAACGGATGGATGGACTCGGCGGAGGCGGCGGGCTTCTTCCGGATCACGCAGTGGGTGACCGAGGCGCTGGCCTGGCGCGAACGGCAGGGCCTCGCCGGCGGCGAGCAGAACGTCAGCTCCGGCATCATCGCGGAGTCGTTCGAGGCGGCCGGCGCGTACGTCATGGGCCGCCGGATGGCCGACGGCGGCGAGGACCCGTGGGGCGAGGAGCCGCCGTTCCACGCCCCGGTGTTCGTGGTGACGAACCGCCCCCGCGAGACGCTGGTCCGCAAGGGCGGCACGACCTTCACGTACGTCACCGAGGGCCTGGCGGCCGCGGTCGACCAGGCCCGCGCGGCGGCGGGCGGCCGGAACGTGGCGGTGGCGGGCGGCGGCACCCTGCTGCGCCGGGTCCTGTGGTCGGGCCTGCTGGACGAGCTGGACCTGCACGTCGCCCCGGTCGTCCTGGGCACCGGCATGCGCCTGCTCGACGGCCCACTGCCCGCCCCGATCGAGCTCACCCCGGCCCGGGTGGTGCCGACCCCGCAGGTCACGCACCTGCGCTACACGGTCAACGGCCGCTGAGCCGGACGACCGCCTGCAGCTGTCGCGGAGACCGCCCCTTCGGCGGTCTCCGCGGCACGCGTGCGCCCCGCGAGGAGTCCGAGGGCGACCCGGCGCATGGTGCGGTCAGTCCGGCACCTTTGCCGACCGGGCGGCCGGGTCGTCCGGGGCGTAGCGGGCGCTGCGCGGGGAGTCCGCGGCCCGGCGGCGCCAGGCTTCGAGGTGCTCCTCGGTGTCGATCCGGTCGAAGCGGAGCGTGCCGCTGCCCGGCTCCTCGATGAGGCCGAGGGTGCCGGGGCCGTCGCCGGGCGGGCCGAACAGCGTCACCGTCGCGCCCGGCAGCAGGGTCGCGCGCAGCGCCGCGAGGTCCGCGGTCGGCTCCACCAGCAGCCAGCGGCGGCGGGTCGCGCCCCACGACTCGAGCAGGGGCAGCGGCTCGCCGGCCGCGGACGCGCGGGTCGCCACCTCGGCCCACCAGGCGTCGTCGGCGACCGCGACCGGCCGGGCGGCGAACGGCGCGAGCGGCGCCGCGCGCAGGGACGGGCCGGTGTCCCGGCGCGGATCGGGCCTCGGCGGTACCCCCGAGGCCAGCAGCACCTCGTGCACCCGGCGGCGCACGCCGAACAGCGCCGCCACCACCAGCGCCGTGAGCGCCAGCCGCGCCACGAGGATCGGGATCATCCAGTGCAGCCGGGCGGCGAACTCGGCGGCCTCGAACACGGTCGCGCGGGGCAGTGCGACGGCGCCGGCGACGGTGGCGGCGATGCCGATCCGCCACAGGACGATCGGCGTGGTACGCAGGACCGGGCCGGGGTCCTCCCCCAGGCGGCGCAGCAGCCGGGCGGCCAGCACGAACCAGGCGCCGACGGCGACGAGGTGGCCGTAGCACAGGAACGTCTCGACCGTGCCGGTGGTCTGCCCGGCGTCGAGTCGGTCGATCGGCGGTACCGGCAGCCGGGCGAGCATCCCGAGCACCGCGACCAGGTCGGCGACGGCGCTCACGGCGAACAGGGCCAGCACGGCGAGCAGTCCCCACAGTGCCCAGTCGAGGTGCGCCCCGGCGCCGCCGGCCGCGAGGCGCAACGGCGGCCGGGCCGCGGTGGCCGTCACACCCGCCACCCGTGCACCGCGACCGCGAACCGGTCGGCGGCGGCGAGGTCGTCGGTCCGGACCGCCCACCGGTCGCCGTACACGAGCGCCTCGGGAAGACCGAACAGGCCGAGCGTGACCACGTCGACCTGCGCGTCGCGGACCCACTCGTCGCGGCGGGCGTTGTCGTCGAACGTGACGACGGTGACGTCGCGGCCGCCGACCCGGCAGGTCGCCACCTCCCGCTCGCCACCGGTGGCGTTGCCGGTGTGCACCTCGCGGCAGCCGACCTTGCCGGCCAGGTCGGCGGCGGACGGCGCCGGGGCGTCGCCGCCGAGCGCCGCCCCGGCGAACCCGGCGGCGAGCAGAACGCCGATGGCCAGCGCCTCGGTCCGTACAGAGATCACGCCGGGCACTGTAGTTACACCAGGTCCGGCGCCGGATCGCGGGGCTCGAGCGGGTCCGGTCCGCGCAGCCCGACCTGGCGCCTGCGCGGCCGCTAGCTCACCGACGGCGGTGTGCGGGTCCAGAGGGTCAGGTCGCTGCTGGTGGCGACCGCCAGGGTGCGGCCCGACGGGGAGAAGCCCGCGGCGCGCAGCTCCGAGTAGTCGGCGTCGAAGACGTGCCACCACGTCTCGCCCAGCGTGCCGCCGTAGGCGCCGGCGCCCGTCGACAGGATGACGCGGTCGTGGGGCCACTCCGGGCTGACCACGTCGACCATCCAGCCGCCCTCGGCGGTGGTGTGCAGGCCGCCGCCGAAGAGGCCGGCGATGGGGACCGGCTGCCCGGCGACCGGGCCGAGGCCCGGGCAGGTGAGGTCGGCATCGGCGGGGTAGGCCGAGTCGGCGTCCGGTTCGTGGTCCCGCGCGATCCTGGCGCCCGTCGTCGCGTCGAACAGGCCGTGGCCGTCGTGGGACACCACCATCACGACGTCCCGGCCGGCGGGGGCCTCGACGTTGGCGTCGGCGTTGGCGTCGGCGTTGGCGTCGGCGTTGGCCTCGACGGGGGCCTCAGCGGGGGCCTCAGCGAAGCCGATCCCGACCAGGCCGCCGATCGCGATGGCCCGGGCGGACACCGGCCGCCACGGCGCCGGCGGGGCCGTCACGGGCGCGGAGAGGAACCGTTCGCGCAACAGCTGCTGGTACTCCGTCAGCACTGCCGAACTCCTCGCGGGCGTCGATGATGGCATCATGACCGTCGACGGCTACCTCAGCGGACCCGGCGCATCGACCGCCGCCACGGCGCTCGCGCTGGCAAAGGTCCGCGACGCGGCGACCGTGGTGCTGTGCGAGGGTATCAGCGACCAGATCGCCCTCGAGACCGCCGCCGCGGGCCGCGGCCGTGATCTCGGCGCGGAGCGGATCGTGGTGGTGCCGATCGGCGGAGCGCACGCGATCGGGGGGTTCCTGCCGCGGCTGGGCTCCGTGGTACGCCTGGCTGCGTTGTGTGACCTCCGCGAGGCGGACCTGTTCCGCCGGGCGCTGCACGGGACCGGGCACCTGGGCCTGTTCATCTGCGTCGAGGACCTGGAGGACGAACTGCTCCGCGCCGTCGGCACCGCCGCGATGGAGGCGCTGGCCGAGTCGCAGGGCGACCTGGGCGCACTGCGGTCGCTGCGGCGCCAGCCGGCCTGGCGGGACCGCGCCCCCGAGGCGCAGGTGCGCCGGTTCCTGGCGAGCGGCTCACGCCGCAAACTGCGCTACGCCCGGCTGCTCGTCGAGGCGGCACTGCACGAGAACGCCCTGCCGCCCCCACTCGACGCACTCCTCACGGCCGTCTGATCATGAGGGTGGATGATCTCAGCGTGCATGACGCCGCTGTCGGGGACAGCATCAAGGTCTGGTTCCGCTTCGTCCCCCGGGAAGGGTGGTTGCCCCACGACCGCGAAGGTCTCTGGGCGACCGTGGTCTCGGCGGACACGGCACGCGTGGACAACATCCCGTTCCTGCAGAACGGCGTCGCGGAAGGCGACGTCGTCCGGTTCGTCGTCAACGACGACGGGACGCATTGGGCCACCGGCCTGGTCGAGGCGTCCGGCAACTGCACCGTCCGGGTGCTGCCGGTCGCGGACGGGCCGCTGGGGCCGAATGCCCGCGCCGTGCATGAGCGGTTCGCGCCGTACGGCGTCGCCGGTGAGACGTTCAGCCAGGAGTTCCCGTTCGTCGCGCTCACCATCCGGCCCGACGCCGACTTCCCGGCAATCATCGAGCTGCTGCGGTCCGGGAAGGCCGACGGGTGGTGGGCGTTCGAGTTCGGCAGCACCACCGAAGCCTGGCGAGCCGCGTGGGGACCGTGACTGCCAGATCTCCGGATCGTCTGCGCCTCGCCGGCGGGCTCGGGCGGTCGGCCTGCTGTCAGCGGCGTCACGGCGAGTCCCGAGGGGCAGCCGAGGCGACCCACTCCAGCATCACGAAGAGTTCTTGCCACCGTGGACCGTGATCGTGAAGCGTTGTGGTCGCCCTGGGTACAACAACGCTTCAGGATCATGGTCCACGGTGCCGTGGCGCAGGCCCGCAACCCGACCTCGCGACAACAACTCTTCGGCCAGCTTCGTCATGGAGGCGGCCACGTGGGCGGGCCGGCGCGTGTGTCACAAACGGGCTCGCTGGCGTGTCTCCGGAACGTACCTGCCGTCAACCGGAGCGGAGCAACCGCATGAGCCTCAACCTCGCGCTGTGGGTCGTCACCGTCCTGCTCGCCGTAGTGCTGCTGGTCAGTACCTCCAAGATGGTCGTGCCCAGGGAGCGGATGGCGGCCGTGGGCCGCGCCGCGGAGTGGGTGCTCGACTTCAGCCCCGGCGCGTTGCGGGCCATCGGCACCCTGGAGATCCTCGCCGCGGCCGGCCTGATCCTGCCCGCCGTCCTCGGCATCGCGCCGGTGCTGGTGCCCGTGACCGCCACCTGCGTGGCGCTGCTGTTCGCCGGTGCCGCGACCATGCGCCTGCGCCGGGGCGAGACCGTGACGATCGCCGCCGACCTGGTCTACCTCGCGCTGGCCGTCTTCGTCGCCTGGGGCCGGTTCGGCCCCGCGCCCCTCACCGGCTGAGCTCGGCCGACGACGACCCTCCCATGCGTGAGGTCCGCACCGCCTGCAGGGCTCGTAACGCAGAGTCGCTCACCGCTACCATGTGCACGCGTCCGGTGAAGGCCGGGAGGGTGGGCTCGCCGAGGGAAGGAGCGCGATGGCGCTGACGGACCGTGCGCAGCTGGTGGTCGCCCTCGCCCACCGCACGGCCATGCTCCGGGCGCACGGTCCGGTCGGCACCGAGCATCTGCTGCTGGCCATGACCGAGGTCGAGGACAGCGTCGCCGCGATGGTCCTCGCCGGCCTCGGCGTCTCGCTGCCCACCCTGCGCGCGGAGGTCGAGCGGCAGCTGCCCGACGGCGGTTCGCGCGTCGACCTCGGCGACGCGGTCGGCTGGGTGCTGCACCGCGCGCAGGCGCGGGCCGACGGCGAGTGGGTCGGCACCGAGCACCTCCTCACGGCGCTCGGCGAGGTGGGCGGTACCGCCGGCGAGGTCCTCGCCATCCTCGGCGCGACGCCCGACCGGGTCACGGCCGAGGCTGCGCGGCTGCTGAGCGAGTATCCGCACGGCCGCCCCGAGCCGGGTGTCGAGCCGATCGCCGAGCAGCTGATCGGCGCGCGCCGGCTCGTCGTGCCGCCCGGGCTGCCCGACTACGACGCGGCCATCACCGAGGCCCGCCGCGAGCAGGAGGCCGCCGCCGACGACCGGCGGTTCGACCTGGCGGCCCGGCTCCGCGACACCGAACAGCGGCTGCTGACCGAACGCCGGCAGCTCGTGCAGGCGTGGCTCGCCGAGGTCGACCCGGTGCTGCTCGTCACCGAGCTCGACCGGCTGTACCGCCAGGCCGACCACCTCCGCCGGCCCTGACCGCGGCAATCGTCTGACGTATGGTTGGCCGCATGACGCAGGACGTTCGGCAAGGGGATCTGGTCGAGGACTTCGAGCTGCTCGACGAGACCGGCAGCCCACGCCGGCTGTCGGAGCTGCTCGGTAACGGGCCCGTGGTGCTGTTCTTCTACCCGGCCGCGCTCACCCGCGGGTGCACCGCCGAGAGCTGCCACTTCCGGGACCTCGCCGCCGAGTTCACCGAGGTCGGCGCGCAGCGGGTCGGGATCAGCCGGGACAGTGTCGAGAAGCAGCGGGAGTTCTCCGAGCTGCACAAGTTCGACTACCCGCTGCTGTCCGACCCCGACGGTGCCGTGGCGGACCGGTTCGGGGTGCGGCGGCGGCTGCCGCTGGGGCCGCTGAGCATGAAGCGGATGACGTTCGTCATCGGCACCGACCGGCGGGTCATCGCGGTCGTCCACAGCGAGCTGTCCATGAACGAGCACGCCGACCAGGCGCTGCGGGTGCTGCGGGAGCACACCCGGCAGGGCTGAGGCGTCACTGCACCAGCAGCAGCGCCGGCCAGGTCACCGGGCCGGGGTTGGCATGGTCGTGCAGGGCCAGGGCCACGCCCGCGTCGCCGTACAGCAACGAGGCGTCGCCCGGGCGCCACGTGTCGTGGATCGCGGCCGCCGCGGCGTCGGCGAGTGCCGGCAGGCCGGCGCTGAGCGCGGTCCGCAGCACGCCGGCGTACCCGCAGCAGAGCATCGCGTCGCGGACGCCCCACCGTTCGGGCGGCGTGGCCGCGATCGCGCTGAGGGAATCGGTGCCGGCGCGGGTCAGGGCCGGGTCGGCCAGGGCGTTCCCGGCCAGCTGCACGGCCCGGGCGATGCCGGCGGTACCGACGCACCACTGGTGCCGCGGCTCGGCGGGCCAGGCGGCCAGCCGGGCCGCGGCGGCATGGAGGGCCTCGCCCTGCCCGGGCACGGCCACACCGGCGTCGAGCGCGATCGCAAGCAGCGCCACGGGACCCGCCAGCCCGTGCGCCATCCCGGGACGGGCGATCCCGGGCCCCAGCCGGCCGGTCAGCGCGCGCAGCGCCGCCTCGAGGCCGGGCCCGGCGCGTTCGTAGCCGAGGTCGCGGGCCAGCAGCAGCAACCGGCCCAGCCCGGCCAGGCCGGCGATCGCGTCGAACTCCACCGCGGCCCGGGCCTGCCGCGCGAGCCAGGCGACGCCCGGCGCCACGATCCGCTCCAGCCGCGGATCCTCCACCGTGCTCCGCACGATGAGCGCCGCGGCGAGCGTCCCCGCCGTGCCCTCGAACAGGTTGCTGCGCGGTCCCGGCAGCGCGGCCTGAGCGGCCAGGACGTGACCGACCGCCGCCTCGCCGTCCGACAGCCGCGCCGCCAGGATCGCCCGCGCCGGCGCGGCGGAGTCGCGCACCGGAAAAGCCGGAAAAGACACCGGAAGGGACGGAACAGACAGCGTCATGCGGTGCGCTCCGCGTACTGGCGCTGCTGGGCCGCGTACATCCGGGCGAACCGCCCGCCCCGGGCCATCAGCTCGTCGTGCGTGCCCGACTCAGCCACGGCGCCCGCATCGAGGACGTAGATGCGGTCGGCGTACCGGACCGAGCCGAGCCGGTGCGTGATGAGCACGACCATCCGCCCGTCGCGGGCCAGGTCCATGAGCCGGGTGAAGCTCTCGATCTCCGCCTCCGGGTCGAGCGCCGCGGTCGGCTCGTCGCAGATGAGCACCGGCGCGGCCCGGAAATGGGCGCGGGCCAGGGCGAGGCGCTGCCACTGGCCGCCGGACAGGTCGGTACCGCCCTGGAAGTCGCGGGCCAGCAGCGTCTCCCAGCCCTCGGGCAGCCCGGCGACCAGTTCGCCGGCGCCGGCGAACGACCCGGCGCGGTCCAGGCGGCCCTCGTCGGCGGAGGCGGACGGGCGGCCGAGGGTGACGTTCTGGCGCGCGGTGAACGGCCACCGCGGGAAGTCCTGGGCGATCCACGCGACCTGCGCGAACACGTCGTGCCGGTCGGCGCCGTCCCAGGTGACCGTGCCGCGGGACGGGCGGTGCAGGCCGGCGACGATCCGGGCCAGGGTGCTCTTGCCGCTGCCGTTGACGCCGACCAGGGCGATCACCTCGCCGCGGCGCAGGGTCAGGTCGACGCCGGTGAGGGCCGGCTGGTCGCTGCCCGGGTACGTGAAGTGGACGTCGCGCAGCTCGATCCGCGCCGGTGCCGGACCGGCCGGCCCGCCGGGGGCGATGGCGTGTTCGGTCACCCGCCGTACTGTCCGCTGATAGTCGGCGACGAAGAGCCCGTGCGTGTAGAGGCCGTTGCCCTGCAGCAGGACCGTCGTCAGCAGGCCGGTCACCTTCGTGACGGCGAAGATCGACGTGCCGGCGGTGGACGGGTCCATCCGGCCGGTCAGCAGCAGCCAGCCCAGGGCGGCGAACGCGAGGACGGTCGCGAGGCCGCCGGCGGCGTCGGCGAGCAGCCCGGCGCCGGCCTCGGCGCGGGCCAGCCGGGCCCGCTCGGCCTCCAGGGCGGCGGCGAGCCGGCGGTAGTGGCCGAGGAGGACGTCGGCGAGGCCGTGGACGCGGAGCTCCTCGGCGGCTGCGCCCCGCTCCACGAGGACGTCGGCGAGGACCTGCTTCTGCCGGTTGCCGTTCAGCGACCGGACCGCGGACGCGTGCCCCCACCGGGCCACGCTCATCGCCCGCCAGGCCTGCGGCACGACGGCCAGCAGCAGCAAGGGCAGCAGCAGCGGGTGCAGCGCCCCGGCGACCCCGGCGACGGCGACGACCCCGGCGAGCGAGCCGGCCGCGGACAGGACGGTCGACGTGAGCTGCTCGGTCGCGCGGACGCCGAGCTTGGCCCCGGCGAGGGAGCGGTGGAACGCCCCGTCGTCGACGACGGCGAGCTCGGCCCGGGCCACGCCCTCGAGGAGCCGCTGCTCGGCGAGCCGCTGGACGCGCGGCGCGAGCCGTCCCCCGGCGGCGGTCGCGACCGCCTCGGCGAGGGCGCCGGCGGCGGCGAGCGCGGCGACGACGAGCAGGGCGGGGACTGCGGCGGCGACCCGGCCGGGCGGGTCGCCCGGTGCGAGCAGGGCGGTGAGCGCCGCGTTGACGGCGAGCAGCCCGGCCGCGCCGGCGGCCGCCCTGACCAGGTGCGCGACCCCGGCGGTGAGGAGGGCGGCCCGGTCGGCGGCCCAGGCGATGCCGAGCGTGAACCGGGTCAGCCCGGGCACGGTCCGCAGCGTGGCCAGGAACCCGGTCTCGGCGGCGGCCGACACGTGGGTCGCCCAGGCCCCGTTCATCCGGATACCGGAGCCGAACAACGGATCACTCATCGAAACACTCCTGTCCGGAGAAAGGGGCCCGGGGCGGCCGGAAAGGCCGCCCCGGACAACCCGATCAGCACCAGTAGCTGTACGGGTTGGTGCTCTCGCACGGCGCGCTCGGGTCCGTCAGGGCGCTGTTGCACGTGGTCCTCGTGCGGGTGTTGACGGACTCGTTGCAGATGACGTCGAGGCCGAGGCGCTCGCGGGGCTGGGTCTCGGGCAGCATCTGCAGCACGGCGATGTCGGACATGTGCGGGTTCCCTTCGTGGGTTCTTCGGCTGCCGCCGCCCGGTCGGGCGGGGCATGTCTCGGAGGTGGTCACGACCACCAGGGGTGCGCGCCGCCGTACCGCAGGCGCAGCAGGAAGTCCAGGACGCCGGCCGGGCCGTAGCCGTAGTCGAAGCCCAGCTCCGGCTCGCAGGTCAGGACAAGACCGTCGCGGACCTGGCGGCGGGCGTGCAGCACCGCGGCGACCTCGCCGGCCCGGTCGCGGTGCAGCGCGTCACCGGTGTGCTCGGCCAGGTCGAGCAGGAACTGCCCGACGCCGGCCAGCCCGCAGCACGCGCCGGCGGTGGAGCTCCACAGGTCGCGCAGGCACGCGTCGGCGCACCGCAGCGCGAGGTCGCGCACGTGCCCGGCGCCGGTCGCGGCCCAGAGCCGGATCAGGAACGTGCCGATGCCGGCCGCGCCGCTGCACCAGTGACCGGCGGACCCGACGTCGCCGCCGAGCCGCAGCGGCCAGGCGACCCGGGCGCGGTCGTCCCGCACCGCCCGCACCAGGGTCTCCCCGGCGGCGACGGCGGCGTCGAGGAACCGCTGACCGTCGGGCAGGTGCAGTCCGGCGAGCAGCAGGAACGTCCCGGCGCCGGCGACGCCGTGGGCGAAGCCGTGCGAGGCGTGCCCGGCGAGCTTCGAGTCGGCGTCCGCGGCGGTCGGCCAGTGCCGGGGCC
>NZ_JBEXCY010000295.1:0-12033 GCF_040605515.1 Dactylosporangium sp. NPDC005572
GGCGGTGCCGAGCGCGAAGGTGAACAGGATGGCGGCCCAGTAGTACGTCTCGCGTTTCGTGGTCACGATCGTGTGGATCGACAGCGTGCGTTCGCTGCGGTACCACAGGATGAACGTGGCGGCGAGGGCGAGCGTGAACACCGCGGTGGTGACTTCCAACGGTACGCCGAGGTTGTCGACCAGGTTGTCGGTGATGAGGGTGCCGACGACGCTGACGAGGATGACGACGAGCCAGTAGCGCCACGGCACGTAGCGATCGGAGCGGAACTGCAGCATGACGGCGGCGGCGGTGAGCACGGCCATCACGACGGTCGTCCAGGTGAGGCCGAGCCCGAGGTTCATGTTGAGCAGGTCGGCGGCGGTCTCCCCGACGGTGGTGGCGAGGATCTTGATGATCCAGAAGTAGATGGTGACCTCGGGAACCTTGTTCGCCATCCGGCGGGCGGTCGTCATGCGGGCACCCTCACAGAACCGACCTGAAAGCGGCCTGAATCCGGGTTCCCCCGGACGGGTGCCGGGCGGGGGTGACGAGGATGCCGGCGCAGGCCAGCACGTAGGCGAGGGTCAGCCATCCGTGGGCGGCGTCGGGCATCGGCACGAAGCGGGCGGTGAACAGCGCGATCCAGGCCGTCGCGGTCCACCACGGCAGCCACGACCGCCCCCCGCGGGTGCCCAGCACGTCCCACAGGGCGGCGCCGACGACCACGCCGGCCACGTAGTACCGGTTGGTGCCGGGGTCGAGCACGATCCGGGCGGCGACGGCGAGCAGCACGATCGCCGGCCAGCGCCCGCGGCGCCAGGCAAGCAGCGCGACGACGATGCCGAGCACCGCCTGCGCCGCCCGGGCCCAGGGCGGCGTCCGAGCGTCGTGCACCCCGAGGACGCGCAGCGCCGACAGCGGCGTGTTGGGGATCGTGAAGTGCAGCGCGTTGCTGGTGGCCGGGTCGGCGAGGAAGAACGGCAGCCAGGCCGCGGCGATGACGGCGGCGGTCGCCGCGGCGCCGAGCAGGAGCGTGCGGCCGTGGCCGAGCAGCAGGAGCAGGCAGGCGAACGGCAGCGCCCAGGGCTTCGCGTCGACGGCCAGGCCGAGCAGCGATCCGGCGAGGATCGCCCGGCCGCCGAGGACGGCGCGCAGGCCGAGGACGGTGAACAGCAGCGCGAGCACGTCGTCGAGGTGTGCGACACCGACGGCGAGGAACATCCAGACCGGCATCATGCACAGGCCGGCGGCGGCGACGCGCTGGTCGATCGTGCGCCGGTCGAGGTCCGGCCGAACGATGATCGCGATCTGCCGGATCTGCCACAGGATCGTGAGGCCGGCTGCCGCGCCGAGCACCTGCCAGATCGCCAGCGCCCCGGCGCCGCCCCAGGGCATCGCCAGCAGTGCGGCCAGGAGTGCGACCGGGCCGATCTGCAGCACCGGAGCGGCGGCGTACAGGTGCAGGCCGCCGCGCACCGGATCGTCGAGGTCGGCGAGCGCCTGGGCGCCCTGGACGAAGAAGTGCCACGAGGTTCCGCCGTTCCATGCCGTGCCGATGAACCACACGACGGTCCAGCCGGCCAGTGCGACCGCCGCGGGGCGGGCGCGTACCGCTGTCATGTCCACCATGGCGGGGGACGGTATGGCCGCGTGGCTGAACGCTGCCTGAAGCTGCCGACCGCAGCCCGATCGCGCTGGGCTGAGTCGGTCGCGAGGACGGCTCGTTACAGCCAGGCGCGGGCGACCGCGATGAAATCGGCGACGGCGGTGCTGCCGGCGGTCGCGGACGTGATCACGACCGCCGTGACGCCGGCGGTGGCCCGCCGGGAGCGGCCGGCCACCGGTCGGGTGAGCGCGTCGACCCGGCGCACCACGTCCGAGCCGCCGGCCGCGAGCCCGCCGGCCGGTCGGTCGCCGCCCGACAGGGCGACCTTCGCGATCGCGCGGGCGACCACGCCGCGGTCGCCGACCGCGGTGGCGGCGGCCTCGTCGGCGCTGCGCTCCACGAGCAGCGTGACGACGCGGGCCAAGGGGCGCAGCAGCGGGTTGACCGCCGCGGCAGCCGCCGCGACCGCGACCGTGCGGTGATGGCGGTGTCGGAGGTGGGCCTCCTCGTGGGCGAGGACCGCGGTGCGTTCGGTCCGGTCGAGCAGGCGCAGCAGGCCGGCGGTCACCAGCACGTGCCCGGGCCGTCCAATGCCGGCGGGCACCGCAACGGCGTGCGCCTCGGGCAGGTCGGCGACGAGCAGCCCGTCGTGCGCGGTGCCGGCGGCGAGGAGGTCCCGGGTGACGGCGCGGTTGCGGCGCAGCATCGCCGCACACCGCCAGCCGGCCCAGGCCAGGGCGGCCGCGGCGGCCGCTGCGAGCGGGCCCGGGACGGGCTCGGGCAGCGGGAAGGAGGCGGTGTGCTCGCGAGCCTCCAACGCGGGCAGGTCGTCGAGCAGCGTCAGTGCCAGCAGGACCAGGCTGGCGGTGCTTACCGCGGCGGACAGCACTGCGGCGGACGCCAGCGCGCGGGCGGCGCGCTCAGGTGCCGCAGTGGTTGTCAGCGGCCGCGCGGCGGCCGCCAGCAGGACAGGAAGCAGCAGCGGCAGGTAGACGGCGAGACTCATGTCGGCCGTTCGCCGTGCAGCAGGGCGCGCAGGACGGCCAGGTCGTCTTCGGCGAGGTCGTTGGCGAACCTGCGCAGCACGGCCTGGCGGTCCGCGGGGCCGTCGAGCACCGCGCGCATCTGCTCGGCTGCGGCGGTCGCGGCGTCGCGGGCCGGCCAGTACACGTGGCCGCGGCCGGCGGTGCGTCGCTCGACGAGGCCCTTGTCGTGCATCCGCACCAGGATCGTCTGCACGGTGTTGTACGCCAGGTCAGCGTCGAGGGCCGCCTGCAGCTGGGCCGCGGACAGCGGCTCTCCGGCGGCCCACAATGCCGCCATCGCCTGGGCCTCGAGCGAGCCCGGTGCCCGCCGTGCGGAGGACTCTGCCACTCCCACACGATAACGCTGACCTGCCGGGTTGACTTGCTCCTACATCATGTAGGAGATTGTCGGCGTTAGGTTAGCCTACGCTTGGAGCGCACCCGTGGGATCGGTATTCTTCGCCAGCTACCTGATCGGGCTGCGCGACGGACTCGAGGCGGCCCTCGTCGTCAGCATCCTGGTCGCGTTTCTGCGCACCCAGACCGACCGCACCCAGACCGACCGCACCCGGACCGACCGCACCCGGACCGGCGACCCGGCCCGCGGCAAGCTGCGCCAGGTCTGGGCCGGTGTCGCCGCCGCCGTCCTCGTGTCCGCCGCCGTCGGCGTCCTGCTGACCACCGTCGCCGGCTGGCTGGGCAGCGGCACGCGGATGGAGCTGTTCGAGGCGGTCACCTCCCTCGCTGCCGTAGCCCTGGTCACCTGGATGATCTTCTGGATGCGCCGTTCCGCCCGCACGCTGCGCGGCGAGCTCACCGGCCGCCTCTCCGATGCCATCGCCATGGGCGGCTGGGCCGTCGCAACGATGGCGTTCTTCGCCGTCCTGCGCGAGGGCGTCGAGATGGTCCTGCTCGTCTTCGCCGCCGCGGAGGGCGCCGCCGACTCGGCCGCGCCGCTGGCCGGCATGCTGCTGGGCATCGCCACCGCCGTCGCCCTGGGCTGGGTCATCGCCCGCGCCACCGTCCGGATCAACCTCGGACGGTTCTTCACCTGGACCGGCGTGCTGCTCATTCTCGTCGCCGCCGGCATCCTCAAGTACGGCGTCCACGGCCTGCAGAGCGCCGGCGTGCTGCCCGGCGGCAACCGCGACGCCTTCGACCTCACCGCCCTGATCGACCCCACCTCGTGGTACGCGACCCTGCTCGCCGGCACCGTCAACCTCACGCCGCGCGCCAGCGCCCTGGAGATCACCGCCTGGCTCGCCTTCGCCTTGGTGATGCTTGCCCTGTTCTTCCGCCCGGCACCGAGGCCGGCTCAGGCGCACGGGTTCGTCGCGATCGCCGCCGTGGTCACGCTCGCCGGCCTCACCCCCGGCGGATGCGGCAGCCCGGCGGCCCAGCCCGGCGGTCCACCGCAGCCCGGGCGGATCTCGGTCGCCGCCACCGACACCAGCTGCGACCTCAGCACCGACCACGCGGCCGGCGGTACGACGACCTTCACCATCGACAACAAGGGCACCAAGGTCACCGAACTGTACGTCTACGGTACCGCCGACCGGATCCTCGGTGAGGTCGAGAACGTCGCACCCGGTGTCAGCCGCGACCTGCGGGTCGACCTCACACCTGGCACCTACACGGTCGCCTGCAAGCCGGGCATGATCGGCGCCGGCATCCGTAGCACCCTCACCGTCAGCGGCTCGGCGAACCCGCCGGCGACCGACGCCGCCGCGCTCACCGCGGCGGCCGAGGGCTACCACCGCTACGTGCGCTCCCAGGCCGACGCGTTCGTGGAACAGACCCGCCAGTTCGTCGCCGCCGTCAAGGCCGGCCAGCGCGACCGGGCACAGACGCTGTTCCCCATGGCCCGTAGCCCCTACGAGCGGATCGAGACCGTCGCGGAGGCCTTCGGCGACCTCGACCCGCGCATCGACGCCCGCGACGGCGACCTGGACCCGGGCGCCGAGTGGACCGGCTACCACCGCATCGAACAGCAGCTGTGGAGCGGTAGTGACCTCGCCGCCGTGGCGCCCCTCGCGGACCGGCTGCTGGCCGACGTCGAGGCGCTGCGGCAGCGGCTCACCACGGTCACGCTGACCCCGCTCGAGCTCGCCAACGGCGCCAAGGGCCTACTCGACGAGGTCGCTACGAAGAAGGTCACCGGCGAGGAGGACCGCTACTCGCACACCGACCTGTGGGACTTCGCCGCCAACGTGGACGGCTGCCGGGCCGCGCTCGCGGCGCTGCGGCCCGTCCTCGACGCCCGCCGCCCCGAGCTCGGCCCGCAGCTCGACGCGCGGTTCGCCGCCGTCGACGCCGAACTCGCCAAGTACCGCTCCGGCGACAGCTACCAGCCCTATACCGTCCTGCAACCGGCACAGGTCCAGCTGTTGGCGGGCACGGTCAACGCGCTCGCCGAACAGGTCTCCGCCGTCCCGCCGGTCATCGCGGGGCGCTGACACCGGCAGGGGCCGCCCACCGCCGACCTGGTCGTCGCGGTGCTGCGCGACAGCGGGACCGACCAGTCGGCCGCCGAATGCGCCGAGCGGGCCGGCCTGTCCCGCGTCAGCACCAGGCGCTACCTCGAACACCTCGTCCAGACGGGCAAGGCCGAGGTGCGGCTGCGCTACGGCGGGGCAGGCCGGCCGGAGCACCGCTATGCGTGGCGGGGCCGAGCGGAGCCGACCGGCCCGGCGGCCGCCGCCGCGTGCTCGGGCAGCGGTGGTGCGATCGAACCGTCGACGAAGATGCCGTGCCACAGGCAGAACGACAGCAGGATCCACAGCTTCCGGCCGTGGTCGGCGTCGCTGCGCCCGTGCTCGGTCAGCAGCCGGTGGGCGTAGTCCAGGTCGATGAGCTGCCCGGCTCCCGACGTCGACAGCAGGTGGTGGGCCCACTCGGCGAGGTCGGTGCGCAGCCAGCGGGCGGCGGGCGTCGGGAAGCCGAGCTTCGGCCGGTCGACGACGAAGTCCGGCACAATGCCCCGCAGCGCCTGGCGCAGCGCGTACTTGGTCGTCCGGCTGTACGGCGGCACCTTCAGCCGCACCGGCAACCGGGACATGACGTCGAAGACGACCCGGTCCAGGTACGGCACCCGCAGCTCCAGCGAGTGCGCCATCGAGATCCGGTCCGCCTTGGTCAGGATGTCGCCGGGCAGCCAGGTGTTGACGTCGATGTGCTGCATCGTGGTGGCGTCGTCGAGGTGCACCGCCTCGGCGTACAGCGGCCACGTGACGTGGGCGTGCCCGACCGCCGGCACGGCCCCGAGAATCCGGGCCTTCTCCTCGTTGCTGAACACCCTGGCGTTGCCGAAGTACCGGGTCTGGATCGGCGTGGTGGCGCGCTCCAGGTAGCTCTTGCCCTTGACGCCGTCGGGGAGCAGCCGGGCCACCGCGCGCAGGCCGCGCTGCAGCGGCTCGGCGAGCCGGCTCACCGGCGCCAGGGAGCGCGGTTCGCGGTAGATGGTGTAGCCGCCGGCGAGCTCGTCGGCCCCCTCGCCGGACAGTACGACGGTGACGTACCGCGCCGCGGTCCGCGCGAGGCAGTAGAGCGGGACGATCGACGGGTCGGCGACCGGGTCGCCCAGGTGCCACACGATGCGGGGCAGCACGTCGAGCACGTCCTCCGCGGTGACGACCGTGGGCACCAGGTCGACGTCGAGGTGCGCCGCCGTCTGCGCGGCCACCTCGATCTCGGACGTGGCGCCGGGCGTGTCGAAGCCGACGGTGAACGCCCGGATCTGCGGATCGACCTCGGCCGCCAGCGCGACGATGCCGGTCGAGTCGATGCCGCTGGACAGGAACGCGCCGACCGGCACGTCCGCGCGCAGGTGGGCGCGGACGCTGTCGCGCAGCGCGGCGCGCAGGTCCTCCACGATCGCGTCGTCGTCGGCCGTCGGGTCCGGCCGGAACGTGATCCTGGTGTACTGGTACACCAGCGGCGCGCGGCCGAGGGCCCGGGTCAGCATCCCGCCGGCGGGCAGCCGGGCGACGTCGCGGTGCATCGTGTAGGGCTCGGGAACGTACTGCATCGTCAGGTACAGCGAGAGCGCGGTCACGTCGACCTCGTCGCCCGCGACCGCCAGCAGCGGCGGCTTCTCGCTCGACAGCCACAGCTCGCCCGGCGCCGCCAGGTAGTACAGCGGCTTGATCCCGAACGGGTCGCGCGCCGCGTACACCGTCTCGTTCGCGTCGTCCCACAGCACGAACGCGAACATGCCCCGCAGCCGGCCGAGCGCCTGCTGTCCCCAGTAGTGGAACGCGGCCGCGACGACCTCGCTGTCGCCGGCGGTGGCGAAGGTCGCCCCGTGGTCGCGGATCAGCTCCTCGCGCAGCGCCTCGAAGTTGTAGATCTCGCCGTTGAAGACCAGGCCCCAGCGACCGGCCTCCGGACCCTCCGGCGGGTACCGCAACGGCTGCCGGCTGCCCCCGCGATCGATGATGGACAACCGCTTGAACCCGGCCACCACGCCGTCGCCGAGCTGCTCGACGGCGGTGTCGTCGGGGCCGCGGTGATGCAGCAGCTGCAGCTGCCGCTCCATCCGCTCGAGCGTCTCCGGGGAGATCAGGCTGTCGGTGACGTGGACGAGGAAGCCACACATGGCATTGTTCCCTTTCGTCAACGTGGTGGCCGCGGACGGCCGTGATGCGCCACGCCATCCAGCGAAACAGCACTCGGCGCCCGTGACGGCCGGATGCCCGGCCCTCGCCCGATCGCTCCCCACGAGCGGGCTACCCCTCGGTATGGGATGAGACAGCCCGCGGGTGATCCGGCGGCGCGGCGGCAATCGCACCGTTTGCGGCTCACACCGCGGGGGTAGCCGCGCGTCCGCCGCGAGCCCGCACGGATGCCGGCGGCAGCCAACTCATTGCACCGGTGGGAGAGCACGATGCGCTTCGTCCGCGCCCGAAACGGCACCGCTCGTCACGCCGGGCGCGGCGCTCCCGCCGGCGGGGCCCGGCGGGCGCGGCGGGCGAAGCGGCCGTCGCTGGTGCGCCGCCTGGCGAGGTTCGTGCTGTGCAGCATCCTCGCCGGCCTCGGGGTGGCCGCCGCCGTGCTCCCGCTCGGCCTGCTCGGCGGCTCCGCCGTGCGCACCGGCGCCGCCGTCTGGGACGCGTTGCCGACGGACCTGGCGACGCCCCGGGCGCCGCAGATCACCTACGTCTACGCCAACGACGGCAAGACCCTCATCACCACGTTCTACGACGAGAATCGCCGGGACGTGCCGCTGACGCAGATCGCACCGGTGATGCAGCAGGCCGTCGTCGCGGCCGAGGACATCCGGTTCTACGAGCACCGCGGTGTCGACAGCCGCAGCGTCCTGCGCGCACTGGTGTCCAACACCCGGGGCCGCAGCCAGCAGGGCGCCTCGACGCTGACGATGCAGTACGTCCGCAACGCGCTCAAGAACGATCCGAGCCTGACCCCGCAGGAGCGCGTCGACGCCGGCGTCGACACCCCGGCCCGCAAGCTCCGCGAGATGCGGTACGCGGTCGAGCTGGAGAAGCGCCTGAGCAAGCAGGAGATCCTCAACCGGTACCTGAACATCGCCTACTTCGGCGCCGGCGCCTACGGCATCTACGCCGCCAGCCAGGTGTACTTCAGCAAGACTCCCGCCGAGCTCACCCTGCCCGAGGCGGCGCTCATCGCCGGGCTGCTGCAGTCACCCGACGCCGACAACCCGGTCACCGGCGACCAGGCCGCCGCGCTGCAGCGGCGCGGCTACACGCTCGACTCGATGGTCAAGATGGGGAAGGTCACGGCCGGCGAGGCGCTCGTGGCGAGCGCCCAGCCGCTGGCGATCAAGCAGACCCGGCCGCCCAACAACTGCGTGGCCGTCCCGGCGCAGCACACCGACTGGGGCTTCTTCTGCGACTACCTCCGGCAGTGGTGGGGCCGCCAGGCCGAGTTCGGGGCCAACCCGAACGAACGCGACGACACCCTGCGGACCGGCGGGTACCGGATCGTCACGTCGCTCGACCCCGGCGTGCAGGCGACCGCGCTCGCCCAGTCGCTCGGGGTCTACGGCTACGGCAGCGCCCGCTCGATGCCGCTGGCCGTCGTCACCCCCGGCAGCGGCCGGATCCTCGCGATGGCGGTCAACCGGCACTACAGCCTGGACCCCAACCCGCCGCAGCACCCGGCCTACCCGAACACGGTGAACCAGCTCGTCGGCGGCGGCAGCGGCGTCGGCGGCTACCAGGCCGGGTCGACGTTCAAGATGTTCACCATGCTCACCGCGCTCGAGGCGGGGATGCCGCTGAGCACGTCGTTCAACGCGCCGGGGCGCCTGGTGACCAAGTGGCCCGGCAGCGGCCCGGGCACCTGCGGCGGCCGGTGGTGCCCGGCGAACGCCAGCCCGAGCTGGATGAACGGCAACCGCACGATGTGGAACGCGTTCGGCCGCTCGGTCAACACCTACTTCGTGTGGCTCGAGGAGCAGGTCGGTGTCCGCCGCGTCGTGGACATGGCGAAGCGGCTGGGCATCCAGTTCCGCGCCCCCGGTGACCAGGCGATGGTGGCGCGGGTCGACGACTGGGGTTCGTTCACCCTCGGCAACGCCTCGACCACCCCGCTCGACCTCGCCAACGCCTACGCCACGGTCGCCGCCGGCGGCCTGTACTGCCAGCCGCTGCCCGTGGTCTCGATCACCGACGCGGACGGCAAGCCGGTGGGCGCCGCGGCCCCGAAGTGCCGGCAGGAGCTGAGCCCGGACGTGGCGGCGGCCGCGACCGACGCGGCGCGCTGCCCGGTCGGCAAGGGGTCGGCGTACGGCAAGTGCGACGGGGGCACGGCCGAGGCGGTGTCCGGGATCCTGGGCGGGCGCCCGATCGCCGGCAAGACCGGCAGCTCCGAGTACAACTCGACGGAGACGTTCGTCGGCTTCACGCCGCAGCTCGCGGCGGCCGGCATCGCGGTGAACGTCGACAACCCGAACGACAACGTCGGCGCCGCGGTCTCCAACGCCGTCAACGCCGCCGTGGCCCAGACCATGGCGGCCACCCTGCGCTGGATGCCGGTCCAGGGGTTCCCGGCGCCCAGCCGGGCGCGGGCGCTGGGGCGCTGACGGGTGTCCACCCACCCCGAATCGCCCTCCGGGGGTCGTTTACCGCCGTGGATCCGGGTAGGGCGGCGTGCACAAGCACCATCGACATCTGGAGGTCATGAACGTGTCGGTCGTCCCAGCTCACCATCACCGGCTGCCGTCCCTCGCCGAGACCGGGTACCTCATGCTGAAGCGATACGCGGGCCAGCTGGATCCGACGGAGTGGGAGAACCTCAAGTATCTGGACTGGAAATCGGGCGGTGACACGAACTTCGCGGTCCTGGCCTCCGCAAAGGGCGAGGACGACCCGCGCGGGTTCTGGGAGCACGGCCTGCCGGACAAGGACGGCGTGTGGACCGCCAACGCCCGGCTCGCACCGACGCTGGTCGACTGGGTGTCGTCGGTCGGGGCGAACTTCGGCCGGGTGCGCATCATCAAGCTGCAGCCCTCGGTCGACAAGTCCACGGTGGTGGAGCGGCACCTGCACCAGGACGACAACAACCGGCTCAACCCGGAGGGTGAGGGGTGGGTGGTGCGGGTCTGGCTCAACCTCACCGACGACCCCGGCAGCTACATGATCCTGCGGGAGCACCGTGACGACCCGACGGTCGAGCACCGCGTCCCGCTGTTCGGCGGCGCCCAGTTCGTCGTGGACACCGAGCGGCTGTGGCACGCGGCCTTCCACCTGGGTCCGCAGCCGCGGTACGCGCTCATCGCCAGCTTCGAGTCCGGCCCCGCCCTGCAGGCCTGGATGGACGAGCAGCGGTTGCCGGCGGTGGTCCGGCAGGCCGGTCCCGGCGAGCGGACGGACGCCGCCGAGGTCGAGGTCGACGCCGCCGCCGACGCCGCGGTCGCCGCCGTCACGGAGACGCGCTGACTCCCCGACCGGTCGGGACACCGTCCGCCGCGGACGGCGCCCCGACCGGTCGGTTCAGGCGCAGCCTCAGGCGGAGTACCCGCGCAGCGCGACCCAGTGCGCGAGCCGGGTCGTCGCCATCGTGTACCGGCCGACGCCGCGAGCGTCGGCGGGGTCGGCGATCGTCACGTTCTGGCCGTCGTCGCTGTAGCCCACGACGGTGAGGAAGTGACCGCCCGGGTACGAGTGGGCGTTGCCGTCGTTGTCCGTCGCGGTGCCCGCGATGTTCGCCACGACGGCGTATCCGTTCGAGACCGCGTGGACGACGTCGGCGCGCAGCTGGTCCACGTCCGCCTGGCTGGCAGCCTGGGTGCGGATGAAGTGGGACTTGTAGAACGAGCTGTTGGTGAGCTCGTTGAGCGCCCGGGTGGTGTCGTCGGCCGAGTTGGTGCCGTTGACCGTGGTGCGCAGGCTCTGGGCGACCCGGTTCTGCGTCTGCTGCGCGCCCTGGGCGGACAGCGCGATGCGGGTCGCCGCCGGGCCGCAGAAGTAGTAGTTCTCCTGCCACTGGAACTGGTAGCTGAGCGTCTTCGCCGCCGGGGCGGCCGAGGCGCTCGCGGTGCCCGGGGTGGCCGTCGCGCCCGGGGTGCCCTTCGGACTCGAGTTGCCCGCGGCCGACGGGGTGGACCCTGCACCCGAGCCGCTCTTCGCCCCGGTCGCCGCGTCGGGCGCGCCCTGCTGTTGCTGGCTGCGTTGCGCCGGTTGGCCGTCCCGGGACGGCTCCGACGCCGCCGACCATGCCTGCGAGTCCGATGTCCGCACGGCGGTGGCCGAATGGTAGAGGGTGATGCCACCCACCGACGCCGCCGCCACGAGGATCGCCGCGGCCGCGGCGACGGGCAGCCTGCGCAAGCGCGCGGGTACCGGCGACGGCGACGGGGATGGGGTCGGGGACGGCGAGGGGGGCGGGGTGACCGAGTGCCTGGCTTGGTACCGGTAACTCATGAGAACCACGCGGGGGTACGCACGCGACGTGCTCCTTCCGTTGCCGCCTACCGGGTTAGCTGACGGGTTCGGGCGGGAAGACGGCCCTACCACGCGGCTCCATGGCCTCGCGGACTCACCCCGGTGGTGCTTGGTTCCCCGGCTCGTGCGCGCACGACTCAGCGGATCCACCCCGGGAGTCACTCCAGGTGGTGACGGTCAGCCCGGGCGGACAGGACGACACTAACCGGTAGGCACGGGGGTGGTGAATCCCTGCGCGGAAACGGCTGGCTCGCCAAGGGCGCGGTGGCCGGCGGCGCTGCGCCCATCGTCTGCCCGCCCGTACCGCGGACCCGGTCGGGCGAGCGGACGGCGGCGTCCTAGGCTCGCCGGATGTCTCCGGGCGCCGACGAAGAACAGCAGCTCAGCGGTGGTGCGCACAGGCGTGGGCCGCACCGTCTGCAGGGTTACCTGCAATACCTGCGTCGCGCGGCGGGTGTGCCCGGCCGCGTCGTCGAGCTCGCCCTGCCGGTAGCTGAT
>NZ_JBEXCY010000296.1:0-12032 GCF_040605515.1 Dactylosporangium sp. NPDC005572
CCAGGCGGAATCTGGGCCCGCCGCAGCCCGGGCTCAGTTATGAAACAGGCCTTAGCGGTCGCGGCCGTCCCGGCGCCTGCGCAGGTACCACCACAGGGCGATGGCGGCGAGGACCGCGGCCGTCAGGGCGAAGCGGAGCTCGTAGCGGCCCAGCCAGGCGCGGACGCGGTCGAGGTTGCCGCCCGCCACGGCGCCGACCGTCACCCACACGGCCGTCCAGGCCACGGCGCCGATCGCGTCGCGGGTGACGTAGGCGCGCCAGGGCAGCGCCACGGCGCCGGCGATCAGGCCGTTCGTCTGGCGCAGGCCGTCGACGAACCGGGCGAACAGCACCACGTTGCGGCCGCGCGCCGTCAGGAACCGCTCGGCCCGGGTGAAGCGGGGCTCGGTCAGGCCGACCCGGCGGCCCCAGCGCAGGATCGCCGGGCGGCCGGCCCGGCGGCCCAGCAGGTAGCCGAGGTTGTCGCCGGTCACCGCCGCGACCAGCGTGACCGCGACGACGAGCGGCAGGTCGAAGCTGCCCTGCCCGGCCAGCACGGCGGCGGCCACGACCGCGCTGACCGCCGGGGTCGGTATGCCGACGCCCTCCAACAGGACCAGCACGAACAGGGCCGGATAGCCGTACCGCCGCAGCTGCTCCACCAACAGATCATCCTGCCACGGGTACGCTGGGGTCACCATGACCAGCGGGTACGAGTCGCACATCGACCGGCTCATCCGGGAGGCGCAGGAGCAGGGGCAGTTCGACAACCTGCCGGGCGCCGGGAAGCCGCTGCCCGACCGTGGCGAGCTCTACGACGAGGACTGGTGGGTGAAGTCGCTCGCCCAGCGGGAGGACCTGGCCGGCGGCATCCCGCCGACGCTGCGGCTGCGGCGCGAGATCGAGGACCTCCCGGCGACGGTGCGCCGGTTTCGCACCGAGGAGCGGGTGCGGGCCGCGGTCGCCGAGCTCAACGACCGGATCGAGCACGCCAACCGCGGGCACGTCGAGGGGCCGCCGGTGATGCTGCGCCCCCTCGACGCCGACGCCGTCGTGCGCGAGTGGCTAGCTCGCCCGTAGACGCAGGCCCGTGCCGTCGGAGGCGGTCAGGGTCAGGTGGTCCCCGTCGATCGCGGAGCGCACCTCGCCGCGCAGCACCCGCAGTACCGCCGACTCCACCGCGGCTCGCTCGTCCTGGCAGGCCATCTTGGTGGTGACCAGGTCGGCGAACCTGATCGTGGACCCCTCGGCGGTGTAGGCGCCGCCGAGCTGGTTGCAGCCGTCGCTCCCGGTGACCCTGCCGTCGGTGCCGAACGTCAGCCACGCCTCCACGCCCGCCGGGACCGAGCCGGCCACCTCGCCCGTGACCAGGGTGTCGACCACCCAGCGGGGGCCGGCGAGCGGGCGAGGCGTCCCTGCGACCAGGTCGAGCGTGGTGCCCCCGGCGTCGAGGGTGAGCCGGTCGCCGGCGAGGCGCCAGGCCGGCCCGCGCTCCAGGAACGCCGCCAGCCAGCGGTCCTGCTCGTGGCGGGCCGGGTCGCAGCCGATCTCGGTGCTCGCCAGCTCGTCGACGCGGAGGCGTTCGGCGGCGATGCGGGCCTTGCCGCTGAGCTGGTTGCAGCCGGCGGAGGCGATGAGCCGGCCGTCGCGCATGAACCGCAGCTCGATGCGGGTGCCGTCGGCGAGCGGCCGCGGGGCGCCCTGCTCGGTGACGGCGGTCGCCGTGTAGGTGGTGCCCCACGGGGCCTGCTGCGCCGGGTCGGCGCCGCCGGCCTGCGCGCAGCCCGCCAGGGTGAGCAGCGCCCCGGCGAGCGCGGCGATTCGTCTCATGCCCCCTTGGACGCGGCGGCGCCCGGCCGGGTTCCCCTGCCGTCGAGCCAGAGGGTGTCGCTCTCGTCCCGGTGGGCGCCGGTGGTGCCGACGTGCTTGCCGGGGATCGTCGGGCCGTGCTTGATGACGTGCACGAGGGCCATCGCATGGCCGCGGCCGAGCCCGTAGTCCTCCTTGAGCCACGCGATCACGTCGCCGGCCTTCACGGCGGGCCCGTCGAACCCCCGCCCGGCCGCGTCGGCGAGCAGCTCCCGCGGCGTGCGGCCGGTCCTGGTCTCGATCGCGTCGAGGTACGCCTGGAACGACATCGTCGGTCTCCTTCGTGGTTGGGCCTTCTGCTCATGCGTCGACCGGCGCCGCCGGATTTCGACACAGCCGCGGAAGAACTTTTCGCCGAAGGTGTCGATGAGCGCCCAGAGTTCACCATTCCGTGCGGTACCGGACGCCGCTGGGATGTTCACACCCCCGGGTAGCCGTTGGAGACTGATGCTCCTCGATTTGAAGGAGTATCGATGTCGCGACCGTTCCGCTGGATCGTCGCCGGCCTGGCGGCGGTGCTCGCCACCTTCGCGTTCGCCGCCCCGGCCGGCGCGACCCCGCCGGGCATCCCGTCCAAGTCGACCGCCCAGAGCTGGCTCAACGCCCTGACCGTGGCCACGCAGGGCTCCACGAGCGGCTACTCCCGCGACCTGTTCCCGCACTGGATCACCATCAGCGGCGCGTGCAACACGCGCGAGACGGTCCTCAAGCGCGACGGCACCTCGGTCGTCACCGACAGCGCCTGCGCGTCCACGTCCGGCCGCTGGTACTCGCCCTACGACGGCGCGACCTGGACCGCCGCGTCCGATGTGGACATCGACCATGTGGTACCGCTGGCCGAGGCGTGGCGCTCGGGCGCCAGCTCGTGGACGACGGCCAAGCGGCAGAGCTTCGCCAACGACCTGACCCGCCCGCAGCTCATCGCCGTCACCGACAACGTCAACCAGTCGAAGGGCGACCAGGACCCGTCGACCTGGCAGCCGTCCCTGACGTCGTACCGCTGCACGTACGCGCGGATGTGGATCGCGGTCAAGCACTACTGGGCGCTGACGCTGCAGTCGTCCGAGAAGACGGCCCTGCAGTCGATGCTGAACACCTGCGCCTGAAAATCCGCTGCCGCGCCCGGCCGTGGCGGGGCAGGATGGCGCCGGTGATGTTCCAGCGCCGCCGCCTCGCCGCGGCCGCCCCGCTGCCGGTCCGGGCGCGGCCGGACGAGCGGCTGGTCCGGAGCCTGCTCGAGCAGGATGACGCCACGGTACTGCGGGAGCTCGCGCGCCGGCCCGCGCTCCTCGCCGCCCTGGAAGACCGGGCGCGGCGCGCGCCGTGGACGCCGCTGATCCGGTCGGCGGCCAGGTCCCTGGGGTCCGGCTCTGCAGGGTCTGGTGCTGCTGGGTCTGGTGCTGCTGGGTCCGGGGCCGCCGGGTTCTTGGTGGCCGGGCTCGCGCGGCTGGTGGGTGCCGGCCGGGCCGGGCCGGTGACCGTCGCCCTGGCGAGCATGGCGCCGGACGGGCGCGACCGGGAGGCGGCGGTCGAGCGCATGCTGGCCTCCCCGGACCCGTCGTGGCTGCCGTACCTGGTCCTGCGCACCACCGACTGGGCCGCCCCGGTGCGGACCCGGGCCCGTACCGCCGTCGCCCAGTTGCTGGAGCCGGCCGCCCCCGGGGACCTGGCCGCGGTCCTCGGTATCGCCCTGGCGATCCGCTCCCGCCACCGCGGCGCCTTCGCGTTCGCCCAGGCCGTTGCCGCTCTGCTGTCCCGAACCCCGTCCGATCGTGACGCGGTGGTCGCGGAGTGTGAGGGGCGGGCGTGGGGGTTCGCGGCGGGGATGGGGATGGATCTAGGATGGTGGGGCCGCGAGCGGTTGCTGGACCTGGCCCTGTCCGCACCCGACGTGCGCATCCGGGTCCGCGCCGCCGAGCAGCTCTGTCGCGAGGCGGTCTGGACGGCCCACCCGGCGGTGCCCCGGCGACTGGCCGCGCACCCCGGCCCGGAGGTGCGCGCGATCGGCCTGACCGCGCTGTCCCGCCTCGGCCTCGACGCGGAGGCCGCCGCACACCTGTGCGACGCCGCGCCGCTGGTCCGAGCGATAGCCCACGTCGCGGCCCGCCGCACGGGCGTGGACGCGGCAACGCACTACCGCACCCTGCTGTCGGCCGCAGTGCCGCCCGCAGTGCCGCCCGCAGTGCCGCCCGCAGTGCCGGCCGTGGCACTCGCTCCGGATGTGGCGGATGAGCCGCGGGCGGTGGCTGCGCTGGCCGGAGCGGTCGCTGGGCTGGTCGAGTGCGGCGGGAGCGCGGCGGACGCCGCTGTGCTGCGGGGGCTGCTCGCGCATCCGGCGGGGCGGGTCCGGGCGGCGGCCGTACGAGGGCTGGCGCGGCTCGGTGCCGTCCCCGTCGAGGAGGTCGCCGGGCTCCTCCGCGACCCGTCGGCGGCGGTCGTGCGCGAGGCGGCCGCGGCGCTGCGGCCGATGACCAGGGTCGTGCCGGCCGGGCTCGGGCGGGAGCTCCTGGCCGACGGGAGCCGGGCGGAGGTGCGGCGAGCCGGGTACCGGCTGCTGAGCGCCCGCGGCCCCGACGACCGGCTGTACGCCGCGCTCGTGCTCGCCGTCGACCCCGACCCGCGGCTCGGCCGGCGCGGGGTGGCCGACGCCACGCGACTCGCCCGTGACGCTGGCGCCGGCTGGCGGCACCGCGGGCTGACCGAACCGCTCACCGTCCCGGCCGCCCGCACCCCGGAACTGCTTGCGCTGCTCGACCGCGCCACGGGCGCGCTCGGTGCGGCCACCGCCGAACACCTGCGCACCTGGCTGACCGGCTGATGAGGGCACACCGCCGCCCGGTGTGACGTGGTCCCGGTCACGCCGGGCAGCTGTCGGCCGGGTGGGGCGGGTTGCCCGCCGACCGGTTGGGTCGGGGTGGCCGTTCAGGTTCTCAGCGCTGCTGGGCAGGGCCGGTAGGCTCTGGGGTCGGTGCGCGGGCGAGAGGGGGCATCCTGCAGTTCCGGATCCTTGGCCCGCTCGAGGTGGACAACGGCGACGGGCCGGTCGACACCGGTACGCCGAAGCAGCGTGCCGTGCTTGCCATGCTCGCGCTCCAGCCGGGGCGCATCGTGTCGGTGCAGCGGCTCATCGACGAGCTGTGGGCCGACGAGCCGCCCGAGCGGGCGATCGCCTCGCTCCAGGCGTACGTGTCGCGGCTGCGGCGCGCGCTCGAACCCGGGCGCAGCGCGCGGGACAAGTCGAACGTGCTGGTCAGCCGGGCGCCCGGGTATCAGCTCAACGTGCCCGTCGACGCCGTCGACGCGGCGCGGTTCGCGGCGGCCGTCGACGGGGCCCGGCAGGGCGCGGACCCGCACGCGGCGCTGCGGGTGCTCGAAGGGGCGCTCAAGCTCTGGCGCAGCGACCCGCTGCCCGAGCTCGGTGACTCGAACTTCGCGCGGGCCGAGCGGGGGCGGCTGCACGAGCTGCGGCTCACCGCGGTCGAGGAGCGCTCCGAGGCGCTGCTGACGCTCGGCCGGGACGCCGAGGTCGTGTACCTCAGCGAGGCCGAGCTCGCCGAGGCCCCCTACCGGGAACGGGTCTGGGGCCAGCTCATGCTGGCGCTGTACCGGGGCGGGCGGCAGGCCGACGCCCTGGCGGCGTACGCGCGGGCGCGGGCCGGGCTGATCGACGAGCTCGGCATCGAGCCGGGGCCGGCGCTGCAGCAGCTGGAGCAGGACGTCCTGCGCCAGGCGCCGCACCTCAACGGCCCGGTGGCCGCCGTGAAGGCGGCACCGGCGGCACCGCGGCGACCGGAGCCGGCCCACGAACCGGCCCACGAACACGAACGGGAGCCCGACGACGACAGCGGGCTCGTCGGGCGCGACGCCGAGCTGCGCACCATCGACCGGCTGCTCGCCGAGGTCGGCGGCGGGCGTGGGCGGCTGCTGCTCGTCTCCGGCAGCCCGGGCATCGGCAAGTCGGCGCTGCTGCGGGAGCTCACCGCGCGGGCGACCGGCCACGTCGGCACCGGCACCGGCGTCGACGGGGAGGCGCCGCCGGTGTTCCTGCCCTGGGCGCAGATCCTGCGCGGGATCGCTGAGTCCGGCGCGAAGGCGGACCTCGCCGCGGCGTTCGCGCCGTACGGGAACCTGCCCGCGGTGCTGGACCCGACGCTGAGCGAGACGCTGCCGCTGCCGGCCGCCGAGCGGCTCGCCGACCCCGACCTCGCCCGCTCGCGGCTGTACCAGGGCATCGTCGACGGTCTGTGCCGGCTCGCCGCGGCCAGCTCGCAGCATGCGCCGCTCGTCCTCGTCGTCGACGACGCGCACTGGCTCGACGCGCCGTCGACCGTGCTGCTGACGATGTTCGCCAAGGCGCTGCGGCGCAGCCGGGTGCTGCTCGCCGTCGGGTACCGCGAGGCGGAGCTGGCCCCGGACGCGCCCCTCGCCGGTGCGCTCGGCGAGCTGCTGACCGACGCGTCCGCGGTACGACTGCCGCTGCACGGTCTCGACGCGCCGGGTGTGGCCACGCTCGCCCGCGCGGTGACCGGCGACGACGTGCCGGCCGAGACGGTGGCCATGCTGGTCGACCGGACCGGCGGCAACCCGTTCTTCGTCGTCGAGCTGCTGCGGGTCCTCGCCGCCGAGCACACCCTGGAGCCCGAGCACGTGCCGGTCCGGGTGCAGGAGGTCGTCCGGCGCCGGCTCGCGAAGCTGCCGGGCCAGGTCAACGCCGTCGTCGCGGTCGCCTCGGTGCTCGGGCGCGACGTGTCGGTGCCGGTGCTGCGCGAGGTCGTGCAGATCGACGAGCTGGCGCTGTTCGACACCCTCGACACCGCCGTCGTGTCGGGTGTGCTCACCGCCACCGACGACCCGGGCCTGCTGCGCTTCTCCCACGATCTCGTGCGGCAGACGGCGTACCTCGACCAGGGCCCGCTGCGCCGCGCCCGGCTGCACGCCCGGGCCGCCCAGGCGCTGCGCGACACCGGCCTGGCCACCGCGGCCGACCTGGCGACGCACCTGCGGGCCGCGCTGCCGGTGCTGTCGCCGTACGACGTGGTGCCCGCGCTCGCCGACGCCGCCCGGGAGGCGTACGACCGCACCGCCCACGAGCAGGCCTCCGCGATGCTGGAGGAGGCCCTGGGCATGGTGCACCGCGCACCGGCCAACGAGAAGCGCGACGCCGCCGAGCTCGACCTGCGGATCCGGCTCGCGTACATGCACCAGGCCACCGACGGCTACCTGGCGCCGGTCGTCACCGCGCAGTACGCCGCCATGGAGCCGCTGCTGCTGCGGCTGCGCGGCCGGCCCGTCCTCGACGTGCTGCCGGCGCTGTGGGGGTACGCCTCCTTCCAGACGGCCGGCGGGAACACCGCCCGGGGCGTGGAGGTGGCGCGCTCCGCGACCGCCGGCGGCAGCGGCGACCCGTGGGCGACCCTCGTCGCCGAGGTCCACGAGGGCGCCGCGGCGCTCAGCGAGCTCGACCTGGTCCGGGCCAACAAGTGCTTCGAGACCGCGCTCGCCGCGCTGCCGGCCGGGGAGCTGCCGGTGTTCACGATCGTCAACTGGGACCCGGTGATCGGCGCGCTCGCCCCGGCATCGATCGCGGCCAACCTGCTCGGCGACCTCGACGCCGCCGACCGGCACCTGCGCGCGGCCCGGGAGCGCGCGGCCCGGGTCGGCGAGCCGTTCCTCGACATGTACGTCGCCAACTACGCGGCCGTCGTCGCCGCCGACCGCTACGACGCGGCGGCGACGCGGGAGGAGGCCCGGGCGACGCTCGCCACCGCCGAGCGGGGCGGCCACCGGGAGTACCAGAGCCTGTCCGGGATCGTCCTGGGCTGGGCCGAGGTGCGCTGCGGCGACCCGTCCGGCCTGGAGCGCATCGACGCCGCCCGGGAGCATCTCGGCGACACGATCCTGCGGTTCGGCCGCCTCCAGGCCCTGCACGCCGACGCCTGCCTGGCCCTCGGCCGTACCGAGAAGGCCGCCGCCGTCGCCGGGGCCGCCCTGGAGCGCGGCCTGCCCGGGCAGAGCGGGTTCGCCGAGCCCGACCTGCGCCGGATCCGGGCGCTCGCGCTCGGCGACCGCGCCCTCGCCGAGCAGGCGCTGGCCCGGGCCCGCGAGCTGCAGTACGCGGCGGCGGTCGCCCGGGCCGAGACGGCGCTCAGCTCCTGGTGACCTGCATCGGCAGCCCCTGCTGGATGTCGAGCAGCGCCCGCTCGCCCAGCGGCGCCGCCAGGTCGACGTCGAGCGTCCGCCGGTAGCCGATCGCCGTGCACGCCTCGTTCGCCGCGTGCGGGTGGGTCAGGATGATCACGACGACGGCGTTGGCCGACTCGACGACCTCGCCCGTGTAGTCCGCGCCGCACGGCTGGCTGGCCGGCCCCGGGCTGCCCGTGAACACCAGGGTCAGCGTCGTGCCGGCCGCGTTCACGCTCGCCGAGTCGATCGGCAGGCCGCCCGGCGAGTTGAACGGGTCCCACGACGGCGGCGTGACCGTGACCGCCGCCGACGCGGCCACGGCCGGCCGGGTCACCCGCACGGCCGTGTCCTGCAGCGTGTACTCCCAGGCCGGCACCGTCGCCGGCCCGCGCGTGGTGCTGATCTTCGCGGTGGTGAGCCGGGCGCCGGTGGCGGTCAGCGGCGGGCAGCCGCCGCAGTCGCTGCGGGGGATCGCGGCGAGGGCCGCGTCGGCCCCGACGAGCGGCACGTCGAGCGTGGCCCCGCCGTCCCAGGTCACCGTGCCGGTCGCCTGGGGCGCCGCCGGCAGCACACCGCCGGCCAGGACCTGCCCGGACAGCAGCGACGCCTTGTTCTCCCCGCGCTCGGGCTCCCAGTCGCCGAGCTGGCCGGTCAGGTCGCCGACCGGGACGTAGCGCTGCTGCCCGCCGGCGGCCTGCACGGCCTCGTCGTACCGCGCGAGCACGTCCCGGGCCTGCTTGCGCAGGCGGTCGGGGTCGTCGCCGGGCCCGCCGAGCCCGTCGCCCCCCGCGCACCCGGCCGCCGCCGTCGCGACGAGCATGGTGATCCACAGTGCCCAGATCCGTCTCATGCGGATGGGACGCCGACGCCAGCCCATCGGTTCCCGACGATGCGGCCCGCCGGTCCTCGCTGGCTCAGGCTCACTGGCTCAGGCTGACGGCGATCCCGACGACCGGCGGCTTCCGCAGCCGCAGCAGCCGCGCGAGGGCGTTGCCCGCGCGCGACATGAAGTACCGCCGGGCGAGCAGCTGCCGCGCGTGCTGCGTTCCGGCGTCGTCGAGCACCCGCGCGGTCCCCTCGACGCTGGCGGCCCCGGGCGCGACCCGCCCGCGGACGTCGCACGCGGTGACCACGACCCGCGGGTCGTTGCGGATCCGCTTGACCTTCCAGGCGTCCGCGTTGGAGACGATGAACAGCTCCCCCTGGTCCGCGACGTGCCACACGGCCGTCGCGACGGCCGTGCCGTTCTTCCGGTACGTGGTGAGGCTGACATACTTGGAGCGCCCGAGCTCCTCGACGGCCGTCATCCCCACAGCGTACGTCCTCGCTAGGCGTCGTCCGGGTCGGCCGCCAGCGGGACCAATGGCGGGACCGTGCAGGTGCTTGCCACCTCGGTCGTCGTGCCGGTCGTGGCGGCCGACAGGAGGGACTCCATCACGTCCAGGACGTGGTAGGCCAGGTCCGCCGACGCGCGTGGGGGAGTGCCCGTGCGCAGGGCGCGGGCCAGGTCCGCCACGCCGTAGCCGCGGGCCGCGTCGCGGTAGCCGGCCAGGTCGGGGAGCTTCGTCCATTCCTGCGTCGCGCCGGTGAAGCGGTGGACGTCGCCCGCGAAGCCGTTCGGGTCGGGGACGTTCAGGGTGCCCTCCGTGCCGTACACCTCGATGCGGGGCAGGCGGCCCGTCCAGGCGTCGAAGCTCATCATCAGCGTCGTCAGGGCGCCCGACGCGTGCTCCAGCGCGCCCGTCACGTGGGTCGCCACCTCGACCGGGAACGTGACCCCGTCCAGGGTCGTGCGGGTCGGGCGCGGGGTCGAGGCCAGGCCGGTCACCCGGCGCACCGGGCCCAGCAGGTGCACCAGGGCGGTCAGGTAGTACGGGCCCATGTCGTACAGCGGGCCGCCGCCCGGCTCGTAGTAGAACTGCGGCGACGGGTGCCAGCGCTCGTGGCCGGGGGTCACCATGAAGGCGGTCGCCGCGACCGGGGTGCCGATGTCGCCGGCCGCCAGGGACGCGCGGGCCGTCTGCAGGCCGGTGCCGAGCACCGTGTCGGGGGCGCAGGCGACGGTGCGCCCGGCCGACGCCGCCGCGGCCAGGACGGTGGCGGCCTCGGCGGTACCGGTGGCCAGCGGCTTCTCGCCGTAGACGTGCTTGCCGGCGGCGAGGGCGGCCAGCGCCACGGTCGCGTGGGCCCGCGGGACGGTGAGGTTGAGCACCGCGTCCACGTCGGCGGACGTCAGCAGCTCGTCGGGCGGCACCGGCAGTACACCCGGAAGATCCGCGGCCAGCGCGGCCGCGCGGCCGGCGTCCAGGTCGGCCACCCGGGTCAGGCGGACGCCGGGCAGCTGCGCGAGGGTCCCGGCGTAGGCGGCGCTGATCTTGCCGGCGCCGACGATGCCGACGGTCAGCGGCTCGCCCATGCCAGGCCCCTCCGGATGATCTCGTCGTGCTCGGGGACCTCGAGGTCCTTGGGCTCGTGCCCGACGGTGGTCACGAACACGCGGCCGGCGCCCCAGCGGGTCGTCCACACCACCGGCATCGCGACCCCGTCGACGTCGGTCACCGCGTGGACCTCGATCGACGGGTCGACGTGCACCCGGTACTGCTCGGTGTGCACCGTGAACGGGGGCAGGCCGGCGACGACGGGGTGGTCGCCGGTGGGGCGCACGTCGTACGTGACGAACTGCGGCGGGTGGTGCACGAACTGGCCGCCGGTGATGCGCTGGTAGTCGGGGGCGGCCCGGAAGGCGTCGATCATGCCGCCGTGCCAGCCCGCGAACCCGGCGCCGGCGTGGACTGCCTGCGACAGCCCGGCCAGCTGCTCGGCGGTGATGGTGCCCATCGTCCAGCACTGCACGACGAGCGCGGCCCGGCGCATGAGGCCGGTGTCGGTGTACACGTCCAGCGACTCGGACGTGACCACCTCGGTGCCCTGGGCGCGCAGCCAGGCGGCGTAGCGGTCGGTCACTTCGACCGGCCGGTGCCCCTCCCAGCCTCCGCGGACGACGACGGCGAGATCCATGCCGATGATCATAGATCGGTACCACGGTTCCCGGCGTCCGTAGCGATGACCCGCGCCGCCAGCTCCGTGAGGCGGCGGCGGTCGGCCGGCGGCACCGCCCCAGGGCGTCCGTACCGTCCTGGTGACCGGGGCCGCCTGACGGGGAACATCGCGTGCAACCGAATCGACGGGTGGTGCGCACCTAGGGAGTGAGGAGGTGCGATGCCCGGCGGTGAGAGTGAGGACCAGCGCCAGTTCCGCGAGTACTTCGTCGCGCGGCACGAGGCGGTGCGGCGGACCGCGTACGTCCTGTGCGGGGACTGGCACTGGGCCGACGACCTGACGCAGAACGCGTTCATGCGGCTGGCCGTCGCGTGGCGGACGGTGCGGGACCGGGAGGCGCTCGACGCCTTCGTGCGGACCTGCCTCGTGCGGGCCTACCTGGCCGACGTGCGGCGGGTCTGGCGGCGGCGGGAGCAGTCGGTGGCCGAGCCGCCCGAGCACGCCCGGGACGGCGACGACCCGGCGAGCCGGGTGGCGTTCACGGTGGCGCTGCGGCGGCTGCCGGCCCGGCAGCGGGCCGTGCTCGTCTGCCGGTTCTACCACGACCTCGACGTCGAGGCGACCGCCGCCACCCTCGGCTGCTCGGCGGGGACGGTGAAGAGCCAGACCGCGCGCGGGCTGGCGAAGCTGCGCGACCTGATCGGTACGGACGGTGCCATGACGACGGTGGGTGAGGGGCGATGACCGGACTGCGGACGAGGTTCGAGGAGCTGGCCGGTACCGGCGCGCCGCCGACCCGGCTGAGCGCCGACGGGGTGTACCACAAGGCGTGGCGGCGCCACCGGCGGCGGCGCGCGGTCGCCACCGCGGTGGTCGTGGCGGTCGCCGCCGGGCTGGCGCTCGTCACGCTCCGGCCGGGGCCGGACGCGGCGCCGCCGCCCCCGACGCAGCAGCGCACCGGCCCCGGCCGGAGCGTGACGAGCGCCAGCCCGGCGGCGAC
>NZ_JBEXCY010000297.1:0-11879 GCF_040605515.1 Dactylosporangium sp. NPDC005572
CTCCCCCTTCGCCCCCCCCCCCCCCGCGGGGTGGGGCGCCCCGCTCTCCCCTGGGCCCCCGCGCCGGCCGCGCGGCGGGGGGGGGGCCCGGCGGGGGCCGGCGAGCCCGACCCCGCGGCGTGGGCCCGGCAGGCCACCGCCCGCTGGGAGCGCCGCCTCGCCGCCGTGCTGGACGCCGTGCCCCGCCTGGAGACCGACGTCCCCGGCCTCGCCGCCTACTGGCACCGCAGCCTCGCCAGCGGGCTGGTCTGCCTGTGGGACAACCCGGCCTTCGTCACCAACCCGTTCGTCGCGACGTCCGGCATCGACGGCGGCGCGCTCTGCGCGTACGCCTGGGACACCGGCGGCTACGCGCCCCACCTGCTCACGCTCATGCTCGGCGACACCGCGACCGACCTGCTCGAGGCGCTGCTGAAGGCGGACCTGACCCGCCACTACGCCATCGGGCCCGACGGCGCCGGGCTGGGCGTCGCCTACGCCTACAGCGGATGGTCGCTGGTGACCCTGGCGACCGCCGTGGCGAGCCACCGGGGCGTCCGGCCCGACCTGGTCGAGCGGCTCCACGACACGGTGAGCGCGCTCGACGCCCGCTTCCCGGCCGTGGGCGAGCTACGCGACTACGGCACCCAGCACAACCTGCTGGAGATGCGCGGCGCCGGCTGGGAGCACGTGGTGGCCAGCCCGAACGCCGAGCGCGCCGGCTACCTCGACGCGCTCGCCGAGCTCGCCGAGGCCGGCGGCGCGGTCCTGCCGGTCGACGCCCTGCGGGCCACCGCCCGCCGGGTCCGCGCGGCGATCGCCGACGAGCTGTGGGACGCCGAGGCGCGGTGGTTCCGCAGCCGCTACCCGGACGGGCACACCGAGCTGGCATATTCGATCCAGGCATTCGACGCACTCCGCGCCGGCGCCTGCACCCCGGAGATGGCCGCCGAGCTCATCGCGCGGGTGCGGCCCGGCGCCTTCCTCGGCGCCTACGGCGTGAGCAGCGTGAGCGCCGAGGACGAGCGGCACTACGAGCTGGGCGACACCGACTGGTCCGGCGGCGGCGCCTACACCGGCGAGGGCCCCCAGCTCGCGTTGACGCTGTGGGAACAGGGCCGGCCGGACCTGGCCTGGACGGTCCTGTCACGGTTGCTCTGGATGGGCGAGCACTACCCGTACTTCCCGCAGGAGCACTACTGCGACCGGCCCGCCGCGCCGCCGGCCGGCCGCCGCGCCAACATCGTCGCCGGCCTCACCGGCGCCGAGGCGATCCTGCTCGGGCTCGCCGGGATCCGCCCCCGGCCGGACGGCACCCTCGTCATCGCGCCGCCACCGGCTCCGGGCCGGATCGCGCTGCGCGGCCTGCGGTACCGCGACCGCCGCATCGACGTCGAGTGCACGCCGCACGGCTTCACGGTCACCGTCGACGGCCGCCCCGTCCCGGCCGATGGGAGCACCGTCGTGCTCCGCCCGTGACCGTCAAGGCTCGACCGGCGTACCGGAGGCTCTGCGGCGGTGCGCCGGGACTTCCGACCTTGCCCGGCCCGGGTCGTCGGGCTCTGTCGCGGGGCCGGCGGGGCCGGGAGCCTGGTCGGTATGATCACGCTTCTGCTGGGCGTCACGGCGGGTATCCTGCTGGTCGCCGGGCCCACCATGGTCGTGCAAGGGCTGGCCGGTCGGCGGACCGTGTCGCGGGAGCTGGCGCGGCAGCGGATCAGTTTCCCCGCCACCGGCAGCCTGCCGGCCGGGCTGCACCGCTACGCCGGGGTGCCGGTGCACACCGGCGCGCAGGCGCGGGCGTTCTCGGACCTCATCGCCGAGAACCTGACGCAGGCGACCGGCGGGCGCACCTACGCCGAGATCGTCGAGGAGTGGATGGCCGGCGGGCGCAGCGACGAGCAGCTCGCCCGCCTGCGCCAGACCGCGTTCATGGGCCAGAGCCTGCGCGGCGCGCTGCTCGGGGCCTACCAGGCCTGGCAGATCACGCTGCTGGTGACCGGGCTGGGTGCCGTGCTCACCGCCGTCGGGGCGGCGTTCCTGGCGCTGGCGCTCCGCGGGGCGTGACGCCCCGGGAACACCGCCCCGCACGACAGCGGCGGGATGCCGTCAGCGGTAGCGCTCGCCCGCGGCGGCCCGGGCGACGAGCGACTCGGGCGGGGTCAGCCGCGGACCGTAGCGGCCGGCCAGCTCGCCGGCGCGGGCGACGAACCCGGCCGGGCCGCCCGGGTACTGGTTGATGTACTGCAGGACCCCGCCGGTCCACGCCGGGAAGCCGATGCCGAGGATCGACCCCACGTTGGCGTCCGGGACCGAGCGCAGCACCCCCTCGTCGAGGCAGCGCACACTGTCGATCGCCTCCACGAACAGCAGCCGTTCGCGCAGGTCCTCGATCGGCGGCCGCACGGCGCCGGGCCGCGCGAACGCGCTGAGGCCGCTCCACAGGCCGGTCCGGCCGCCCGTGGAGCGGTACGAGTAGAAGCCGGCGCCGCCGGAGCGGCCGGGGCGGCCGAACTCGTCGATCATCCGGTCGATCACGGTCGCCGACACGTGGAAGGTGGCGCCGGCCTCCTGCCGGATGCGGCGGATCAGCGGCAGCGCCAGCTCGTCGAGCAGCTGCAGCGGCGGCACCGGGTAGCCCGCCTGCAGGCCGGCCTGCTCGATCGACGCCGGGCTGACGCCCTCGGCCAGCATCGCGGCGGCCTCTTCGAGGTACCGGATGATCACCCGGCTGGTGAAGAAGCCGCGGCTGTCGTTGACCACGATCGGGGTCTTGCCGAGCTGCCGCGCGATGTCCAGCGCCCTGGCCAGGGTGGCGTCGCTGGTCTGCTCGCCGGCGATGACCTCCAGCAGTTCCATCCGTTCGACGGGCGAGAAGAAGTGCAGCCCGACGAAGTCCGCGGGGCGGCGCACGCCGGCCGCCAGACCCGTCACCGGCAGGGTCGACGTGTTGGTGGCCAGGACGGCGTCGGGTGCCACGAGGCGCTCGACCTCGGCGAGCACCGCCCGTTTGAGGGCCGGGTCCTCGAACACGGCCTCGATCACCAGGTCGGCGCCGGCGCCGTCGGCGGCCGAGCCGGTCGGGGTGATCCGGTCCAGTAACGAGGCGTCGCCGCGGCCCTTCGCCACGAGCCGCTCCGCGTAGGCCTTGCCGCGACGGGCGGCGTCGAGGGTGACGTCCTTGAGCACGACCTCCAGGCCGGCCTTCGCGCAGGTGTAGGCGATACCCGCACCCATGAGCCCGGCGCCGAGCACGAGGACCCGGCGCGCGCGGTGCGCGACGGGCCCGGCGCCGGAGCGCACGTGCCGCAGGTCGAAGAAGCGGGCCTGGATGAGGTTCTTGGACTCCTGCCCGACCATGAGCTCGACGAGGTACCGCGTCTCGATGGTCCCGGCGGCGTCGACGCCCACCTGGGCGCCCTCGACGGCGGCGGCAAGGATCGCGCGGGGCGCCGGGTAGTTCGCGCCGCGCAGGTCGCGGCGCAGGCGGGCCGGCAGGGCGGGCAGGTCGGGCGGGTCGCCGGGGATCACGTAGCCGGCCCGGTCCCAGGGCTGGGCCGGCGACGGGTTGGCCGCGATCCAGGCCCGGGCCCGGGTCAGCAGCTCGTCCCGGGTCGCGACGACCTCGTCGACGAGCCCGAGCCGGGCCGCCTCGGCGGGGCGGTACCGGTGGCCGCTGAGCAGGACCTGGTCCAGGGCCTCCGTCAGGCCCAGCATCCGCACGGTGCGGACGACTCCGCCGCCGCCCGGCAGCAGCCCGAGCGTGACCTCGGGCAGGCCGATGCGGGTGGACGGGCCGTCGAGGACGATCCGGTGGTGGCAGGCGAGCGCGATCTCCAGGCCGCCGCCGAGCGCGGCGCCGTTGATCGCGGCGACGACCGGCCGGCCGAGGGTCTCCAGCCGGCGCAGCGCGGCCTTGACCCGTTCGACGGAGGCGAACACGGCGGGCGCGTCGGCCGCGGTGGTGGCGTGCATCTCGGTGAGGTCGCCGCCGGCGACGAAGGTCGGCTTCGCCGAGGTGAGGATGACGCCGGTGACCCGCTCGCGTTCGGCGACGAGGCGGTCGACCGTGGCGACGAGGGCGTCGAAGAAGCGGGTGTGCATCGTGTTCGCCGACCGTGCCGGGTCGTCGATCGTGAGCACGACGACCCCGTCGGCGCCGTGCTCCCACCGGATCAGGTCAACCATCGCGCTCACATCCGCTCGATGAGCGTGGCGACGCCCATGCCGCCGCCGACGCAGAGGGTCACGACGGCGCGGCGGGCGCCGCGCCGTTCCAGCTCGTCGACGACGGTGCCGACGAGCATGGCGCCGGTGGCGCCGAGCGGGTGGCCCATGGCGATCGCCCCGCCGTTGACGTTGAGCTTCTCGTCCGGGATGTCGAGGTCCCGGGCGTACTTGAGCACCGCCGACGCGAACGCCTCGTTCATCTCGAACAGGTCGACGTCGCCCACGGTGCGGCCGGCCCGCTCCAGCAGGCGGCGGGTCGCGGGGGCGGGGCCGGTGAGCATGACGGTCGGGTCGGCGCCGGAGGTGGCGACGCCGGCGATCCGCGCGCGGGGCGCCAGCCCGAGCTCCTCGCCGGCCTGCCGGGTGCCGACGAGCACGAGCGCGGCGCCGTCGACGATGCCGGACGAGTTGGCGGCGGTGTGCACGTGGTCGATGCGTTCGATCCAGTGGTACTTCTGGAGCGCCACCGCGTCGAACGTGCCGTCCGCGAACGACGGGGCGAGCCGGGCCAGCGCCGGCAGCGTGGACCCGGGCCGCAGGTGCTCGTCGTGGTCGAGCACGACGACGCCGTTCTGGTCGGTCACCGGCACCACCGACCTGGCGAAGCGACCGCCGCTCCACGCGGCCGCGGCGCGCTGCTGCGAGCGCACCGCGTAGGCGTCGACGTCCTCGCGGGTGAACCCCTCCAGGGTCGCGATGAGGTCGGCGCCGACGCCCTGCGGGATGTAGCGCAGGTCGTAGTTGGTGACCGGGTCGTTGGCCATCGCGCCGCCGTCGGCGCCGATCGGCACCCGCGACATCGACTCGACGCCGCCGGCGACGACGAGCTCGTCCCAGCCGGCCCGGACCTTCTGCGCGGCGAGGTTCACCGCCTCCAGGCCGGAGGCGCAGAACCGGTTGACCTGCACGCCGGCGACGGTCTCGGGCAGGCCGGCGAGCAGCGCGGCCGGGCGGGCGATGTCGCCGCCCTGGTCGCCGACCGGGGAGACGACGCCGAGAATGACGTCGGAGAGGCGGGTGACGTCGAGGCCGGGGTGGCGGCGGCGCAGCTCGTCGATGAGCCCGGCGACGAGGGCGATGGGCCGGGTGCCGTGCAGGGCCCCGGTCGGTTTGCCCCTGCCGCGCGGGGTGCGGATGGCCTCGTAGATGTAGGCCTCGGCGGTCAAGCGGTACCTCCAAGCAGGCTGATCTCGTGGTCGCGCAGCGCGGTGCGCCGCACCTTGCCGGCCTCGTCGCGCAGCGGGACGTCGACGAACCGGAACGAGCGGGGGACCTTGTACCGGACGAGCCGTTCGCCGAGGAAGGCCCGCAGGTCGTCGGCGGTCACCGCCGCCGTGGCCTGGACCAGGGCGTGGACCCGCTGGCCGAGGTCGTCGTCGGGCAGGCCGAGCACGGCGCAGGTCGCCACGCCCGGGTGCTCCAGCAGCGCCGCCTCGACCTCGGCCGGGTACACGTTGGCGCCGCCGGCGACGATGAGGTCGGTGCGCCGGTCGCTGAGGTACAGGTAGCCGTCGGCGTCGAGACGGCCGAGGTCGCCGATCGACTCCCAGCCGTCGACAATGCGCGGCTCGGCGCCGATGTAGTAGTACGGGACCTCGGCGCCGCCGGAGGGGCGCATGAAGATCTCGCCGACCTCGCCGGGCGGGCACTCGGCCCCGTCGGCGCCGAGGATCCTGATCTCGCCGGTGAACGGGCGGCCGACCGACCCGCGGTGCGCGAGCCAGTCCCGGCCGTCGATCATCGTGCCGGCCTGGTTCTCCGACCCGCCGTACACCTCGATCAGCTGCTCGGCGCCGACGAGGCCGATCCAGGCCTCCTTGAGCCACTCGGGGCACGGCGCGGCGCCGTGCACGACGGTCCGCAGCGAGCTCAGGTCGTACCGCGCCGGGTCCGGCTCGACGACCCGCCACATGCGCAGCATCATCGTGGGCACCAGGCTGACCCAGGTGACCCGGAGCCGGTCGATCGCCTCCAGGGCGGCGGTGGCGTCGAAGCGCGGCAGGATGACGACGTGGTTGCCGAGGAAGGCGCCCTGCATCGCGGCGACGAACGGGGCGTTGTGGTACAGCGGGCCGGGCACGAGGCCGACCCCGCCGGCGCCGAGGCGGTACGGGTCGGCGAGCGGGTCGACGTCGCCGCTGAGCCGCGACACGATCAGCTTGGGCCGGCCGGTGCTGCCGCCGGACGTGGGCGCCTTCCAGGACGGTGAGACGGGCGCCGGCACGATCGGGGTGTCCGGCAGCGACGGGTCGGCGGTCCAGCCGGCCGGCAGGCAGCGCCGGTCGCCGTACTCGCCGGGCTGCGCGCCGACCACCAGCGACGAGCCAGCCAGCTCGACGATCGCGGCCCGCTCCCGGTGCGGCAGCTGGTGCGAGACCGGCTGCGGGATCGCGCCGAGCTTCCACGCGGCGTAGGTGGCGGCGACGAATTCGAGGCTGTTGGGCAGGGTGACGGTGACGAAGTCGCCCTGCCGGACGCCGAGGTCGCGGTACGCGCGGGCCAGGCGGTTGGCCCACGTGTCGAGCTCGGCGCGGGTGACGGTCTGCGCCCCGCAGGTGACCGCGAGCCGGTCCGGGTCGGCGGCGGCGAGGTCGCTGAGCAGCTGCCCGATGGGGACGGTCATCGCGCCTCCTGAGCGTCTCGACCGGCGTTGAAGCGCTCCATGAACGACGGGTCCACCAGCGTGCCGTGCAGCTGCATGTAGTGGCTGTGCACGAGCTGGTGCAGCGCGAACGCCGTCTGCATGGCCTGCGCCCGGCCCTGGGCGTCCTGCGCGGCGTTGACGGACTTCTTGGCGAGCTTCAGCCCGAACAGCGGCTGCCGCGCGATGCGCTCGGCGAGCGCCATCGTCTCCTCGGTGAGCCGCTCCCGGGGTACGACCCGGTTCACCATGCCGATGCGGTGCGCCTCCTGCGCGGTGATCGGCTCGGCGGTGAACAGCAGCTCCTTGGCCTTGCGCATGCCGAGCTCCCAGGGGTGGGCGAAGTACTCCACCCCGTTGCCGCCCATCAGCGTGGCGTTGTCCTGGAACTCGGCGTCGTCGGCGGCGACGATGAGGTCGCAGGGCCAGACGAGCATCAGCCCGCCGGTGATGACCTTCCCCTGTACCTCGGCGATCGTCGGTTTGGGGAGGTTGCGCCAGCGCTCGCAGAAGCCGAGGTAGATCTCCTCCTCGCGGGCCATCCAGCCCTCCGCGCCGGCGCAGCCGAACCCGCACCAGGTCCCGACGGTCCGGTGCCGCTCCAGGGCGCCGATCGGGTCGGTCTCGCGCAGGTCGTGGCCGGAGGAGAAGTGCGGGCCGGTGGCGGCCAGGACGACGACGGAGATGTCGTCGTCCTGCGCGGCCCGGTCGAAGGCGTCGTTGAGCGCGTAGAGCAGGTCGGTGTCCTGCGCGTTGCGCCGGTCGGGCCGGTTGAGGACGATCCGGGCCACCCTGGGCACCGGCGTCTGGTACAGCACGGGGTCGGTCATGGTTGTCCTTCGCACTCAGATGACGGCGTCCCAGAGGGCCCGCTGGTCACCGGCGGGGTCGGCCGCGACGGTGACCCCGCCGTTGGCCTCGGCGTCGAAGACCAGCACCGGGCGGGTCGCGGGGTCGTGGCGGGGCCACTCGGGCAGCCGGGGCCCGTTCGGGTCGCCGGTCGCGACGAACGACACCCAGGCGCCGTGCACGGCGGCGGCGAGGTCGCGCGGCGGGGCGTCGCCGGCGTAGCCGCGGGCCTCGTCGTTGTCGAGCCGGTCGAAGACGAACGGCACCTCCAGGTAGTGGCAGGCGCCGAGCTCGCCGCCGCGGACCGGGCTGCGCCACGCGAACTCGTAGACCCACGTGTTCGGGTTGTGCGCGGCCTGGGCGTCGGCGAGGCGCAGGGTCGGGATGCGGTACAGCCGGTCGGTCTCGACGGCCGCCGCCAGCTCGTGGACGGCTGCATCCGGGCGGGCGGTGCGGTACCGCTGCAGCACCGTGTCGGCGTCGATCCCCGCGGCGCCGAACGCGCCCTCGATCCCGGCCCGGACCAGCGGCTCGGTGAACGCCTCGCGGATGTCCGCGACGAAGCTCAGCGCCTCCTCCCGGTTGGTGCCGGCGAGCAGCGCGACGTCGGCGGCGCACCCGGCGCGGATCGCCGCGATCGGCTGCTCCGGCAGCACCGCGGTGCCGTAGGTGGGCTGGAACGCCAGCAGCGTGGCGACCGCGTCGGCGCCGAACCGGTCGAGGTCCCGGGTCGACCACAGCTGCATCCGCAGCGCGTTCTGGGCCTTGACCAGGGCCTCCGGGGTGAGCGCCAGCAGCGCGTCGAGGTCGCCCGGCCGGACCCCGACCTCGGCCAGCAGCTGCCCGGCGATGCCCGCCGCGTCGGTGGCGCTCACCCCGATGTGCGCGGCGTAGTGGGGGCTCTGCACGACCGCGCCCCGGAAGAGTCCCTCGGTGCGGGGCGTGGCCAGCAGGGCCGCGACGGCCGCGCCGCCGGCGGACTCCCCCGCGACCGTGACCTTGGCCGGGTCGCCGCCGAACGCGGCGATGTTGTCCCGGACCCACTCCAGCGCCGCGACCTGGTCCAGCAGGCCGAGGTTGCCGGTCTCCTCCAGCTGCGGGAAGAGGGTGTCGAGGTGGCCGAAGCCGACGAAGCCGAGGCGGTAGTTGACGGTGACGGCGACAACGCCGTCGCGGGCGAATGCGGTGCCGTCGTAGACGTCGTTGGTGCCGGCGCCGGCGTAGAAGCCGCCGCCGGTGATCCACACGAGGACCGGCAGGCCGGCGGCGCCCGGGTCCGGGGTCCAGACGTTGAGGCTCAGGCAGTCGTCGCCGGCGGGCTGGCGGGGCCCGCTGAGCTCGCCGTAGAGGCCGGGCATCGGCTCGAACGCGGGCACCGGCCCGTACTGCGACGCGTCCCGCACGCCGTCCCACGGCGCCGGGCGCTGCGGCGGCCGGAACCGGCGCGGGCCGTCGACCGGGGCGGCGAACGGGATGCCCTTGAACGCGTGGACGCCGTCCTCGACGACGCCTCCGAGAAGTCCCGCGGCGACGCGGACCACCGTGGTCATGGTTTCCTCCGAACAGCTTGGGGTGTCCGGCAACTGTGCGTTCGGATTCGGCGCTCAGGCCATGCCCGGCGTCCCTACAGCCTCGATTCGAGGGAGTTCCCTACCGGATCGGTGTGTACGCTGCGGCCATGGCCGTCGTGCCGTCACCCCTGGTGGGGCGGGACTCGCAGCTGGACCTCGTGGCCAGCCGGCTGGAGGCTGTGCGCGCCACGGCGGCCGCGGCCATGCTGCTGTTCCGCGGGGAGGGCGGCATCGGCAAGTCGGCGCTGCTGCTCGCCGCGTGCGCGCGGGCGGAGGCCCTGGGGTACCGCCTGGTCTGCGCCCAGCCGCCGGCGGTGCGATCGGGGGTTCCCTACGCCCTGTTCGACGACGCCGTCGGCCGCCTCGACGGCGCGGACACGGCCGGGCTCGCGGCGGCGTTCGCCGAGGCGGTCGTCGCCGGCAACGGCGACGGGCCGCAGCGGGTGCGCCGCGCCGCCCGGGCGCTCGTCGGGCACCTGCTGGGCGAAGGGCCGCTCGCGCTGGTCGTCGACGATCTGCACACCGCCGACAGCGACTCGCTGACCCTGCTGTCGCAGCTGCTCAGCGACCTCGTCGACCGGCCGCTGACCGTGCTCGCGGCGGCCCGGCCGTCGGGCGGGCTCGCCGCGATCTCACCGGAGCACGTCGTGGACCGGCTCGCGGTCGACGGCCGGGGTACCGTCGTCGACCTGCCGCCGCTCGACGGGGACGAGGTGGCGGCGCTGCTGCGCGGCGCACTGCGGCACGAACCGGACGACCGCCTCGTCGCGGAGGTGCGGCGGCAGAGCCGGGGCAACCCGTTCTTCGCCCTGGCCGCGCTGGAGGAGCTGACCAGCGCCGGGCGGGTCGTGGTGTCCGACGACGTCGCCACCGTGCTGCCGGGCCCCGCGTTCGCTGACCCCGCGGGGCACGCGGCCGTCCTGCGCCGGTTCTTCCGGGATCCCGGTGCGGAGGCGCGGGCCGCCCGGACCCTGGCCGCCTTCGACCGGTTCCGCCTGGACCAGCTGCCCCTCCTGGCCGAGCTGTCGGGGCTGCCCGTCGCGGAGGTGGCCGCCGCGTTCGACCGGCTCGTCGCCCGCGGCCTCGTGGTCGAGGCCGAACCGGGCCTCTACCGGTTCGCCCACGAGATCGTGCGCAACGCCCTCTACGACGACGTCGGCCCGGCCGAGCGGGTCCGCCTGCACGCCGCGATCGCCGCGCACCTGGAGACCCGCGGCGACCTCACGCTGGAGCTGGCCGCCCAGGTCGCCGCGGCCGGCGGCCGCGACCGGCGCTCGGCGCAGGTGTTCCTCGCCGCCGCGGCCGCCACCGACGCCACCGCGCCGGTCACGGCGGCCGGCTGGTACGCGCTCGCGGCCCAGTGCCTGCCGCCCGGCTCCCCCGAGCTGGCCGAAACCCTGGCCCAGCAGGCCCACGCGTTGTTCGTCAGCGGCCGCCAGCCCGATGCGGCCGAGCCGGGCCTGCGGGCCCTCGCCCTGCTCCCGGCCGGTAGGCTGCGCACCCGCACGGCCGGGATCGTCATCGACGGGCTGTACGTCGCCGGCCGGGTCGGCGACGCGCTGCGGGCCATCGACGAGGAGCTCGCGCGGGGCACCCCCGACGTGCCGCTGCTCGCGCAGCGGGTCCACTACCTGGGGCAGGCGGGCCGCCCGGCCGAGGCCGCCGCGCAGCTGCCGGCGGCGACGGCGGCCCTCACCGCCGCGCCGGGCGGCAACCACGTCCTCGGCCTGACCCACCTGCTGTACCACGCGCACCAGTACGGCCGCCCGCAGCAGGTCGCCGCCCACCTCGCCGCGATCGCGGACGGCCTCGACGTGCTCACCCCGGCGCGGCGGATCGCGGTGCTGTCCAACACCGCGCTCGCGGCGGCGTTCGCCGGCCGGCTCGACGAGGCCGACACCGCACTGCGGCTCGGCGCGGCCCTCGAGGCGTTCGACATCGGTGGCGCCCGGGCGACCGCGACCGCCTACCTGGGCTGGCTGCGCGGCGAGTGGCGGGCCACCCTCGCACACATCCGCCGCTCGGTCTTCGACCTGGAGCACACCGGCGCCCGCCTGCTGGTCTCCGCGCTGCGGGCGGTGGAGGCGGCCATCCTCGCCGAGCGCGGCGAACACACCCGCGCCCACCGCATCCTCGACGACGTCGCCGACCTGGTCAGCTCGCCCCGCCCGCTGCTGCGCCTCGCCCGCGCCAAGGCCCACCGGGCCGCCGGCGACTCGGAGGCGGCGCTGCGGCTGCTCACCGCGCCCCCGGCCGACGACGACGGCGGCCCGGTCCTGAACCGGGAGTGGCTGCTGCTGGAGCTGGCCGACCTGGGCGCGGCCCCCGACCTGAGCCGCCTGGCTCGGGAGTTCGACACCCCGACCTGGTGGTACTGCGACGCCCGCGCCCGGGCGGTCACCGCCCGGGATCCGCGGGCGGCGGTCGAGGCGGCCGAGCTTGCCGACAGCGCCGGCCTGCTGTTCGAGGCCGCCCGCTCGCACCTGCTCGCGGCCGAGCTGGGCGACCAGCCGCGCCGCCGCCTGGAGGCGGCGTTCGACACGTTCGACGCCCTCGGCGCGGCGCCGTGGCGGCGGGCGACCGCCCAGCGCCTGCGCGACGCCGGCCAC
>NZ_JBEXCY010000298.1:0-11799 GCF_040605515.1 Dactylosporangium sp. NPDC005572
GGCCACCCGGCGCCGCGCCCCGGCCCGGTGGCCGCCGACGGCGCCCAGCTCACCGAGCTCGACCTGCGGCTCGTCGAGCTCATCGCCGAGGGCCTGACCAACCAGGAGATCGGCCGGAAGCTCAGCTACAGCGCCAAGACCATCGAGGCGTACCTGTCCCGCCTGTACCGCAAGATGGGCTGCTCGTCACGGATCGGCCTGCTCCGCGCGGCCGAGCAGGCCGGCCTGCTCCCACCCCGCTGAGCCGCGCGATCAGGGCCGGCGGTCCAGCGCGTACCAGTGGGCGTCCGCGGTCGAGTGGGTGTGCACGAAGCCGGCCTTCTCCAGCACCCGGTGCGACGCGACGTTGTCCGGCAGCGGGTCGGCCTCCAGCCGGCGCACGCCCGGCTGGGCGAACGCCAGCGCGACCAGCGCGCGCAGCGCCTCCGTCGCGTAGCCGGCGCCGCGCGCCGACGGGACCAGCCCGTAGCCGATCATCGCGACGCCCGACTCGTCGGGCGGGCCGAAGAAGCCGATCGTGCCGACCGCCAGCCCGGTCGACCGCTCCACGACCGTGTAGCAGCCGAAGACCGGGTCGGCGTGCTTGAGGGTCATGCGGGCCGCGTCGCGGTCGTCCTGGAGCGGGAACTCGGGGTGCCACCGCCGGCCGGTGGCGTCGGCGTCGACCACCGCCTGCAGGCCGGTCCGGTCCAGGGGATGCAGGTCGACGCGGCCGGCTGCGGTCATGCGGCCCAGCCTAATGCCATCACGGTCCCACCCCGGTCTCGCGCGGTGGCCCCGGCGCGGGCGCGCCGGGGCCGTGAGGCCCGAGTCGGACGGGTGGAAGTGCAGCACCAGGGGTCGGTGGATGCGGTAACAGCGCAACTGCGGCGCCCATGGTGACCGACCCTTTCGATGCGAAGGAACAGGCAAGGAACGGATCGGTCACGCGCCGCCGTGATACACCGCTGACGCGGGCCGGTGCTCAAAGGTTGTATCCGCCGGAGACCTCGACGTCCTGAGCGGTGATCCAGTGGCACTCCGCGGAGAGCAGCGCCGCGACGACCATGCCGATGTCGTCGGGTTCGCCGAGCCGGCCGAGGGCGGTCTTCGCCGCGATGCCCGGGATCACCTCGGGGAAGCGCTCGAAGGCGTTGTCGGCGATGCGGGTCCGGGTGGAGCCGGGAGACACGGAGTTGACCCGGATGCCGCGGGTGCTGAGCTCCTTGGCCAGGTAGCGGGTCAGCACCACCAGGCCGCCCTTCATGGTGCCGTAGGCGGAGTAGCCGGGCTCCATCCCGGAGCGCAGGGCCGCGTTGCTGCCGCCCTCCTTGTCGATCATCGCGGCGGTCTCCAGCGCACCGGCCTGGTTGCCGTGGTAGGTCAGGATCACGCCCGCTCCGCGCCGGGCGATCTGGACGGCGCTGCTCTGTCCGATCCCGGAGCTGGCACCGGTGACGATGGCGATCTGCATGGTTGGTCCGCCTGTTCGATGGTGATGAGTGGTGGACGTGTGGTGGACGAGCGGTGCGGCGCCGGCTACCCGACGGGTCGGCGGCAGACGTAGACGAAGGCCGGCGGCAGGTTGGCCCACACGGTCCGGCTGCGCACGACCTCCTCGAACCGTGCCTGCAGCTGACGCCGCAGCCGGCGCGCCGGCGGGGCCCAGCGGGTGTGCGTGTACGCGAAGGTGGTGAACGCGCCGTGCGGGGCGAGGCCGCCGACGACGGCGTCGAGCAGGTCGTCCTGGCAGCCCGGGGCGAACGCCGCCCACGGCAGGCCGCTCACGATCACGTCCGCGTGCCGGTCGCCCCGCCGGGCCAGGACGTCGCGCAGGTCGCGGGCGTCGGCGACGGTCAGGTCGACCTCGGGGTAGCGGTGCGTGAGGCGTTCGGCGAACCGCGCGTTGATCTCGATGGCCAGGTGCCGGCCGCGGCCGGCGAGCCGCCGCTGGATCGCCGCGGTGAACGCGCCGGTGCCCGGGCCGAGCTCCACGACCAGCGGGTCGCCGGCGCGTGGCACGGTCGCGGTGACCGCGTCGGCCAGCGAACCGCCGCTGGGTGCGACGGCGGCGACGGTGAACGGGGCGCGGAGGAACTCGCGCAGGAACACGGCACCTTCGGTACGGGCGACGGTGGTCACGGCGCGACGCTCCCGGCGAGGTCCTGGCGCTCGGCGGTGGACAGCGCGCTCAGCAGGCGGGTGAGCCAGTTGTTGCGGGTGCGGCGGGCCGCGGCGGAGACGCGGGTGTGGGGGTAGAGGGCGTCGAAGCCGTGGAAGCCGCCGGCCCAGATGTGCAGTTCGGCCTGGCCTCCGGCGGCCCAGATGCGGCTGGCGTAGGCGACGTCCTCGTCGCGGAAGACCTCGGCGGAGCCGGCGTCGATGTAGGTGGCCGGCAGGCCGGAGAGGTCCTCGGCCACGGCGGGTGAGACGTAGCCGGGCACGTCGGCGGCGTCGGCGCCGAGCACGGACCGCCACCCGAACTCGTTCATCTCGCGGGTCCACACGCCCGGTTCGCCGGAGTACTGCCGGCTGGACGTGGTGGTGTTGCGGTGGTCAAGCATCGGGCAGATGAGCACCTGGGCGGCGATCGCCGGCCCGCCGTGGTCGCGGGCCATCAGGGTGACGCCGGCGGCGAGGCCGCCGCCGGCGCTGATCCCGGCCACGATGATGCGGCCGGGGTCGACGCCCAGCTCCGCGGCGTGCTCGGCGGTCCAGCGCAGGCCGTGGTAGCAGTCGTCGACCAGGGTCGTGCCGGTGGCCTCCGGCGCCAGCCGGTACCCCGCCGTGACCACCACCGCGCCGAACCGGTCGAGCCATTCGAGCGGGATGTCGAGCTGGGAGAACCGGTCCCCCATCACCATGCCGCCGCCGTGCAGCCAGTAGACGCACGGCGCCGCCGTGGAGCGTTCGGCCCGCTGCGGGCTGAGGATCGACAGCGGCAGCCGGGCGCCGTCGGGGCGGGCGAGGGTGACCTCGCGACGCTCGACGGCGCGACCGTCGAGGAGCGCGTCGACCGGTGTCGAGGCGATCTGGCGGATCTGGGCGAGCAGCTCGGGGGTGAGCTCGGCGGACAGGGGCAGGTCGGCGAGCAGCGCCCGCAGTTCGGGGTCGATGCCGGGTCGGGTCATGGTCGCTCCTTCTCGGTGGTGACCTCCACTCTTGGCCGCGGCGCGGTCGCGCTCATCAGTCATCTGTCTGCGACTTCGCAGGTCGCGACGGCCGGCGACCTAATCGGGGGCGCCGGTCGCGCTCGTTAGGTCGTTTGACAGATGTACCGCGGCGGCCGGCGTCCGACCATCGAGCGCATGACGACGCCTGCCGGGCGGGGACCCGCCGGATCGCCGCCAGCAGCGATGCGCACGCGCGAGGTCCGCGACCGGGCGCTGTTCGACCTGGACGACGGGCCGGTCACGCCGTCGAACCGGGCCGAGCTGGCGGCGGTGACTGGGCTGCTGAACGTGCTGCTGGCGAGCCTGGTCGTGTCGTCGTTGCAGTACGAGCAGCACGCGCTGCTCGTCCGCGCGCCGGCGGACCGGGCGGTCGCGGAGTTCCTCCACGCCTGCGCCGACCGTGACCGGGCCGGTGCGCGGCGGCTCGCGGCGCGGATCGGGCAGCTCGGGTCCGTCGCCGACCACGACCCCCAGCATCTGGCCGGCCGCTCGCGGGTGGCGTTCCGGACGTACCCCGACGGGGACCGCGCCGGCATCGTGACCGAGAACCTGGTTGCGGCCAGGATCCTCGTCCAGACGCTGCAGGAGGCGGTGCGCTGGGTCGGCGACGACGATCCCACGACCCGGCGGCTGCTGGAGCTGCTGCTCGAGGAGAAGGAGGAACAGGCCGCCGCGCTCAGCGCGCCGGCCGCGGACGGCTACCGGGGATTGGCGCCCGACGACAGCGCGTCCCGGAGCCCGGCCCGCGAGGCGACGCCGAGCTTGGGAAAGATCCGGTAGAGGTGCGCGCCCACGGTGCGGTGCGACAGGTACAGGCGCTCGGCGATCTGCTTGTTGGTCAGGCCGCTGGCCGCCAGCTCGGCGATCTGCAGCTCCTGCGCGGTCAGGGCGGTCAGGGCGGTCAGGGCGGCCGGGCCGTCGGTGCGTGCGTTGGGGAGCCGGTACTTGGTGGCGCGCAGCTCGGTGTGCGTGCGTTCGATCCACGGCTCGGCGGCCATGGCGGCGAACCCGTCGAGCGCGGCCAGCAGGTAGCGGCGGGCGCGCGACGCCGAACTGGTCCGGCGCAGCTGCTCGCCGAGGGCGAGGCGGATCCGGGACGCCTCGAACAACCACCGCTCGGCCGCCGGACCGGCCAGCAACGCCTCCAGCCGCTCCGTCGCCGCGTCGTCGTCCTGGACGAGGACGTCCGCGCCGGCCTGGATGAGCGCCATCCGGCTCGACAGCCTGGCGACGCCGGCGGCCCGCATCGCCTCGACGTGCGCCCTGGCCTCGACCGTACGACCGGTCCGTACCGCCGCCTCGACCAGGTCGAACATCACCCAGGTGCAGTGCGGCACGTGCGAGGCGAGCACGCCGGGCGGGCTCATCGCGGCGGCATGGCGGAACGCGGCGTCCCAGTCGCCCTGGCCCAGGGCGGCCAGCGTGCGCGGATGGTGGGCGAACAGGGCGGCGGCCGACACACCGCGCGGCAGCGCCCAGTGGCTGATCTCGTCGGCGAGGGTGTACGCCTCATCGAAGCGGCCCCGGCCGGCGGCGATGATCGCCCGGTTGTACCGGAAGTACCACGCGAAGAACGAGAAGCCGGTCTCGGCGCAGACCCGCTGTCCCTCCAGCGCGAGCTCTTCGGCCTCGTCCCAGCGGCCGACGAGGTAGTCGTCCAGACACAGGTGCATCAGGGCACCGAGATGCCGCCGGGGCGGTCCCCCGTCCCGGCCGTGCCGCACGAGCCGCCAGGAGGACTCCCGGCAGTCGCCCAGGCGGTCCAGGTAGACCGACGCCGTGCCGATCCGCATGATGCGGGTGGGGTCGGCCTCGTCGGGCAGCGAACCGACGATCGCGTCGATCCGCGGCAGCGCCGACGCGCCGGTGCGCACCGGATCGGGAAAGGTCCGGCTGGCCAGCGCGAGGACGTCGGGCGGCTGCGGCTGCATCCGGCCCAGCGCGCGGTAGAACGGTTCCCAGTACCCGGGGGCGCTGCCGTACCAGCACAGCAGCAGCAGCGTGTGCATGGCCTCGACCAGCGCGGGATCCTCGGCCCGGTAGCCGTGCCCGGCGGTCTCGATGGCCCCGACGAGGAGGCGGTGCGCGGTGTTCACGTCGCCGTCGCCGTTGAGCATCAGGAAGGCGGCCGCGTTGGCCGCGTGCAGCGAGCCGGCGCCGTCCGGCGCCGACAGCCGGGCATCGGTCAGCAACGTCTTCGCGTCGTCGACGGCGCCGCCGGCCTCGGCGCCGATGTACGCGGCCTCGGCGAGCCGCCGGCCCCGCCCGGAGCTCGTCTCGCTCAGCTCGGCGGCGCGGATCAGCGCCGTGACGGCGGCGAGCGCGTCCCCCCGCAGCATGACGCGGTGCGCCGCGTCCTCGAGCAGCTCCGCCACCGCTTCGTCCGGTCCGACGGCGGCCGCCGCCAGGTGCCAGGCGCGGCGGTGCCGGTCCCCGCGCAGCGCGTGGGCGAGGGCGGTGTGCGCGCCGCGGCGCTCCTCGTGCGTGGACATCGCCACGATCGCCGAGCGGATCAGCGGGTGCCGGAACGCGATCCGGGCGGTGGCATCGTCGACCCGCACGAGCTGCGCCCGCTCCGCCGGGGCGAGGTCGGCCGGGCCGGGCTGGTCGTCGGGGACGGCCCGGAGGACCCGGAGGTCGCCGGTGCCCTCGAACGTCGCGAGCAGCAGCAACTGGCGGGTCGGGCCCGGCAGTCCGGCGATGCGGGCCGCGAACATCGCCTGCAGCCGGTCGCTGAGGGGCACCACCTCCGGCTGCGCCGCCGGCCGGTGGACGGCGCCCACCAGCGTCGAGGGCAGCTCCATCAACGCCAGCGGATTGCCCTGGGCCAGGTCCAGCAGCCGCCGGCGGATCCGGGGCGTCAGCCGTGGAACGGTGGCGTCGACCAGCTGCCCGGCCGCCTCGTCGTCGAGCGGCGCCACGACGATCTCGGCAAGTCCCCGCGGGTCGAGGAGGCTCCCCGTCCCGGTCCGGGCCGACGCCAGCAGGCCGGCCCGGCAGCCGTCCAGCCGGCGGGCGATGAAGCTGAGCACCACGGCGCTGGCCCGGTCGATCCACTGGACGTCGTCGACGAGCAGGACCACCGGCGCGTCGGCGGCGACCGTCCGGACCAGCAGCAGGGCGGCGTTGCAGACCAGGAGCGCGTCCGGCGGCGGGCCGGCACCGAAGCCGAGCGCCACCGCCAGGGCCTCCCGCGGACCGGGCGGAAGGCGGTCGAGGTGCTCGTGGACGGGCAGGAGCAGCTGGTTGAGGCAGGAGTAGCTGACGTCGGCCTCGAACTCCGATCCGGACGCCCGCAGCACCCGCACCCCGGCCTCGCGGGCCAGCTGCGCCGCGGCGGCCATCAGCGCGGACTTGCCGACGCCGGGCTCACCCCAGATCAGCCGCGCGGCACCGCGGTCCCGTGCGCCGTCCACGAAGCCGGCGAGCTGCTCGAGCTCGGCACGGCGGCCGAAGAGTTCAGAGTTCGCCATGCACCTGTGCTCCTGGGGTACGACCGGACTGCCGAAAGACACATGAAACCAGCCCGGGAGCCGGTCCGGCTTGCCCAGAAGTCGCGAATGCTGGCCTGATCCTGCCGATCCCGCCTGATCCTGCCCGATCCCGGCGTTCCCGTCCGGCGCGGTTTAATCGGACGCATTGCCCTCGACGAGCTCCGCTGCCTGCTGGCCCGCCACGCCCGGCCCGACCTGACGACCGGGATCGACGGCGTCCTGATCTTCCGGGCCGACCGGCCGTACCCGCCGACGCCGACCGTCTTCGGCCGGGTGCTCGCGGTGGTCGCGCAGGGCACCAAGCGGCTGGCACTGGGCGGCCGCGTCTACCACTACGGCGCCGGGCAGTACCTCGTCGCATCGGTCGACCTGCCGGTGAGCAGCCACTTCGTCGAGGCCAGTCCGGAGCTTCCCGGCCTCGGGGTCGGCCTGCACCTCGACCCGGCCGCCGTCGCCGACCTGCTGCTGCAGGCGGCACCCGGCGAGCTGCCCGACGCCGGCCCCGACGCGCCGAGCGGCCTCGCCGTCAGCGCGGCGCCCGCCGAGCTGCTCGACGCCGTCCTGCGGCTCGTGCGCCTGCTCGACCGGCCCCGCGACATCCCGGTGCTGGCACCGCTGGTCAAACGCGAGATCCTCTGGCGGCTCATCACCGGCGACCAGGGCGCGACGGTCCGCCAGCTCGGCCTGCCCGACAGCAGCCTCAGCCACGTCGCCCGGGCCGTGCGGTGGATCCGCGACAACTACATGCGGCGCTTCCTGGTCGAGGAGGTGGCCCAGCAGGCAGGCATGAGCGTCTCGGCCTTCCATCGCAACTTCCTCGCCGTCACCGCCATGAGCCCGATCCAGTTCCAGAAACAGCTGCGGCTCCAGCACGCCCGGCTCCAGCTCGCCGCCGCGGACGCCGACGACATCGGCGCCGTCAGCCGCCGCGTCGGCTACGGAAGCCTCTCGCAGTTCAGCCGGGAGTACCGCCGCCAGTTCGGCATCCCACCGAGCCAGGACGCCACCCGGCTGCGGACCGCCCTGACCGTGCCGTCGTGAGGCCACCCCACGGTTCATACGAGGTGGTGGTTTCGGACCTGTCGTGATGGCAATGCCGTGCGCAGTCGCGCCGGCGCCGACGGAGCCGGCCCTCATCTCGGAGGCATCCTTGAACGTTGTCCGTACGCGAGCCGGCACGCCCGGCTCACCGAGCTGGTACCACGGCGTGGTGTGGATCGAGCAGCACCCGGGCGGGGCGGAACCGGGCGGCCTGCTGGCGTCCGGCGCCCATTTCAGCCCGGGCGCGCGTACGGCGTGGCACCGTTGCGACCACGAGCGGGTGATCCGCGTGCTGCACGGGACCGGTCGGGTGCAGCGGCGCGGCGGGAAGATCCACGAGATCCACACCGACGACGTCATCGTGGTTCCCGCCGGCGAGTGGCACTGGCACGGCGCGGCGCCGAGCGCCGCCCTGTCCGTGCACACGGTGCGCCAGGCGGGCGACCCGGCGACGGCCACCGAGTGGGGCGCGCAGGTGACCGACGCCGAGTACCTGCTGCCGCCGATCAGCATCTTCCTGCCCCATCAGCCGGCGGACCGCATTCCCGAGCGCGAGCCGACCTGGTAGCCGCCGCGCGGGCTCTGGTCGGTGCGCCCGCGACGTAGAAGAGCACGCCGAGGGCGAGCAGCAGGAGCACCGGGACGACCTGGGTGAGCTCGAAGGCGGTGCGGCCGACGCCGGCGGGCAGCGCCTGGTCGGGGTTGCCCGTCGCGCCGAACCAGTCGACGCCGAGCCCCGGCCAGAGCAGCCACGTGGTGGCGGCCCCGGCCCAGAACGTGGTCAGGACGCTGGCCACCCATGCACCGGCCGTACCGCCGGGAACGCGGTACGGGCGGTGCGCGGCGGGCTGGGTGCGGCGCAGGCGTACCAGGGCCGGGAAGATGCCCAGGTACGCGATCATCGTGGTCGAGATGGCGACGCCGAGCGCGGCCTCGAAGTACCGCTCCGCGCTACCCCTGGACAGCCAGAACGCCAGCAGCATCACGGCCGTCGACATGGCGCCGCTGAGCAGGTTCACCGTGACCGGGGTACCGAACCGGGGTGAGATCCGCCCGAGTGCCCGCGGGGCGGCACCGTCGGCGCCGGCCGCTGCCAGGACGCGGTCGGCGCCCATCAGCCAGGTGGCGCCGCTGGACAGCAGCGCCCAGATGAACGCCGCCGCGGTGAGCTCGCCGAGCACCTTGCCGGCGCCGGTCAGGGTGACCGTGCCGTCGGGGTGCACGGTGCCGCCGTAGACGGTGAGCACCTCCTTCGCCGCGTCGAGGAACCCGCCGACGCCGCTCATCCGGGACGCCGGCAGCACGAGCAGGATCGCCAGGATCGGCACGCCGTAGAGCAGGATCGCACCGGCACCGGACCGGGCGACGGCGCGGGGGACGTCCCGGCGGGCGTCGAGCATCTCCTTGCTGGCGGCGCTGGGCAGTTCGAACCCGACGTAGTTGAAGATCAGCACGGGCACCACGGCGATGAAGCCCGCATAGCCGGGCGCGAACGCGGGGACGCTGATGCCGTGGACGCCGTTGCGGACCGCGTACAGCACGACGGACGCGGTGAAGAAGCACAGCACGGCCACGCGCACGAACGCGCCGATGCTCGGGATCCACCGGCCGAGCCGGAACGACACGATCGCCGAGGCCACCGCGGACCAGATGAACGCCAGGGCGAACAGCAGCTTCGCCGGGCCGTGCAGCGGGACGACGAACGTGTCGAACGCCGAGACGGCGAGAATGGTCAGCGTCCCGCCGAGCCAGATCGGGTTGGAGCACCAGTACAGGGCGGTGACCAGCGCGGCGGCGAACCGGCCGAACGCCAGGCGGCACCACATGTACGGGCCGCCCTGCAACGGGAACGCCGCGCCCAGCTCGGCCATCAGCAGCCCATACGGTACGAAGAAGCACCCGGCGAGGAACACCAGCCAGGTGAAGCCCTGCGCCCCGTCCCGGGCGACCGCACCGATCGTGTCGAGGCCGACGACCGTGCAGATCAGGAAGAACACGAGGTCGAACCGGCGCAGGATCGGCCGCAGGCGCGACTGCTCCCGGACCGCGTCGGCGGTCAGGTCCGCGACGGCGTTCATCGGTTCACCTCCCGTCGCGGCCGGAGGTGGGGGGAGCGGCGCCCGATCGCGCCGGGACCGCTCCCCCAACCATGCTCCGCGCAGGCAGGTTCCGCCGAATGCCGGTCAGCTCTTGTACTGCTCCCACGGCATGTCCCACACGGTCCAGCCGTCGCCGGCGTCCAGGCCGACCTCGGTGTTGCGCGTGGTCACCGGGTCGCCGACGAGCGTCTGCTCGTACAGCCACCGGCCGTTGTCCGTGGAGACGTTGGTGCAGCCGTGTGAGACGTTGCGGCGGCCCTGGTCCCCGACCGACCACGGTGCGGCGTGGATGTACTGCCCACCCCACGTCAGGCGCATCGCGAACTGCACCGGAGCGACGTACTCGGGCGTGCGGAAGACCGTGTACGCCTCACGCGACATGATCACGGTGGTGCCGCTCGACGTCGGTGTCGAGGGCTTGCCGAGGCTGACCGCCGCCGTCTTCACGAGCGCGTCGTTCACGTAGACGCTGAGCTGCTTCGTCGCGTTGTCGATGTCGATGGTGAGCTTCCGGCCGATGGTCACGGTCGCGGAGGCGTCCTCGTCGGCGTAGCGGTCGCCGATCTTCACGCCGTCGAGCGCCTTCCGCGCGGTGATCTTCGTGCCCGGCTGCCAGTACTTCTCCGGGCGGTACATGACCTGCCGGCCGGAGAACCAGTGCCAGGCGCCGGGCTGCGGCGGGTCGCTCTTGACGAAGAGGCGCTGCTGCACGGCGGCGCGCGACTCCGGCGGCACGTCGGAGCCGAACTCGACGACGATCGGCATGCCGACGCCGTACGTCGCGCCGTTTCTCAGGATCAGCTCGGACGTGACGGCCGCGCCGCCCGGCTTCGCCATCGTGGTGAACGTGCTCTCGTGGGTCACGGGCTTGTCGTCCTTGCCGACGGCCGTGATCTTCGCCGTGTAAGCGGCGTTGTACTGCAGCGTCGAGCTGGGCACCCAGGCCGAACCGTCGGCGCGCAGCTCTCCGGCGATCTGCCGGCCGGCCGCGTCGACGAGCGCGACACCGGTGACCCTGCCGTTGGTGACCTGCGTGCCGATCTCGGTGCTGACCGGCACACCCGAGTTCCCGGTGCCGGGGGTGACGGCGAACCCGACCGGTGGGACGACCACCTTCGTCGCCGTCGGCTTCTTCGAGCTGTCGCACGCGGACAGCCCGACCTGTGCTGCTACCGCGAGCACCATCAGCGTCGCCGCGCCGCGGCGCAGCCGTGTCATGTTCCCTGCCTGAGTGCGGACATGGCCCGATCCTCACGACGAACCGGGCGATCGCGGGCCGGAATGTGAGTGACCGCCCGGGCGATGCCAGGGCCCGGGCGGTCAGACTCGATTCAGGCTCGGCTCAGACGACGGCGGCCACGATCTGTTCCGCGAGCGGCTGCCAGCGGGCGTAGGCGTCGGGGAACGCGGACACCTGCACCGTCTGCGCCGCGACGGTGACGGCCAGCTGCACCCATCCGGGGATCGTGACCAGCCTGGCGTAGAACCGGCGCGCGGACTCGTGCGGGTCCATCAGCTGCTCGACGCTGCCCCAGCTCGGCCGCTGCTGGAACAGGCCGATGGAGTCGTGGTCGTAGCCGACCCCCTCGTTCGGGTGGCTCGTCGACCCCGGCACGTTCGGGTTCGCCAGGACCCGCAGGTGGCTCTCCTGGAGGGCGGTGGAGATCGCCACCACGTACGCGCGTGGCGGCAGGCCCATCTGCTGGCCGGCCTCGATGATCGCGACGGCGTTGTTCATCTCCGCCTGGCTCAGGCCGCCGACGGGAGTGTGGGCGGTCGGTGACGGCGCCGGCGAGGCGGCCGCCGACGGCGGCGGTGACGCCGGCTGCGCCGACGACCGCGCCGGGGACGGCGCCGCCTTGCTCGGTGCGACGCCCCGCGGATGACCGGACCACGGCAGCGCCCCGCGCTCGTAGTTGCGGGAGACGCCGCCACCGGCCGCCGCGCGCTCCGCGTCGGCCCAAAACGGTGACCCTGACCGGGGCGGGCATCATGCCGATCACCTTCGGCAAG
>NZ_JBEXCY010000299.1:0-7748 GCF_040605515.1 Dactylosporangium sp. NPDC005572
CCCGGCCGTCCACGATCTTGGCGCGGCAGGTCGAGCAGACCCCGCCCTTGCAGGCGTACGGCAGCTCGGGGCGCTGCTTGAGCGCGGCGTCGAGAATGCGCTCGTCCTGGGCCATCGTGAAGGTCGACTGGCGCCCGTCGAGCATGATCGTCACCTCGGCGCCGTCGACCGGCTCCTCGACCGAAGCCGGCGGGCGCGCGGCCGGCGGCTCCTCGGTGACGTGGAAGAGCTCGGTGTGTACGAGGTCGTCGGCGACCCCGCGGACGCTGAGCGCGACGCGCGCGTCGAGCACCATGCCATACGGCCCGCACAGGAACCACTCGTCGACCGTGCCCGCCGGGAGCAGCGCGTCGAGGATGCGCCCGACGCGGTCCTCGTCGAGCCGGCCGGACAGCAGCGGCGACTCCTGCGCCTCGCGCGAGAGCACGTGGATGACGTGGAGGCGGTCGCGGTACCGGTCCTTGAGGTCGGCCAGCTCCTCCGCGAACATCACGGTGCCGGCCGCCCGGTTGCCGTAGACGAGCGTGACCCGGCTGGCCGGCTCCACCGCGAGCGCCGTCGCGGCGATCGAGAGGACCGGCGTGATCCCCGACCCGGCCACGACCGCTGCGTAGTGGCGGTCACGTGAGGCCTCGAACGCGCTGGTGAAGTGGCCGAGCGGTGGCATGACGTCGACCTCGTCGCCCGGGGCGAGCTCGGTCGCGGCATATGTGGAGAATGCCCCGCCCGGGATCCGCTTGATCCCGACGCGCAGGACCCCCTCCGAAGCGAGCTGGGCGGGCGTGGAGCAGATCGAGTACGACCGGCGGACGTCCTCGCGGCGCACGGTGAGGTGCTGGCCGGCCCGGAACTCGAACAGCGGCCGCAGCGCGGCGGGCACGTCGAAGGTCACCGCGACGGCGTCGTCGGTCAGCCGCTCGACGTCGACGACGGCCAGCCGGTGGAACTTCGGCCGCTTCCTGACCGGGCGGACGATGGGCGAAACGGTCATAAGGTCTTCACCGCGTCAAATGGCTCGGAGCAGGACCGGCACCGCCACAGCGACTTGCACGCCGTGGAGCCGAACCGGGACAGCTCCTCGGTGTCGGGCGAGCCGCACTGCGGGCAGCGCACGGTCAGCGCCAGCCCGACCGTCCGCCCCGGCGGCGCGATCCCGGCGGCCGCCAGCTTGGACCGGCCGGCATCGGTGATCCAGTCGGTACTCCAGGCCGGCGCGAGGACCGTCTTCACCGAAATGTCCGCGAAGCCGGCATCACGCAGCGCGGCGGAGATGTCCGACCGGATCGCGTCCATGGCCGGGCACCCCGAATAGGTAGGCGTGATCGTCACGACCACCTGAGCACCATGAACCTCAATGTCGCGAACGATCCCCAGGTCACCGATGGTGACCACGCGCAGCTCCGGGTCGGGAACCGCACGAACCAGCTCGGACGCCGTCACCATGTCGCCCCCGGGTGCGCGCGATGCAGCACCTGCATGTCGGCCAGCAGCTTCGACAGCGCCTCGGTGTGCGCCCCGGACCGGCCGCCCGTCGGCGCCCACCCGTCAGCCGGGAGCGAGAGCGAAGCCTCCATGAGCACGCTCTGCACGGATTCCAGCCAGGACGAGCGCAGATCGGGGTACCACTCGAACAGCTCATGGGTGTAGGGCCAGACGGCGTCAAGCGCTGTCTGCATCCGCCGGTGCGACTCGTCCGTGCCGTCGCCGAGCCGCACGACCCAGAGCGACGCATGGTCGACGTGGTACGCCGACTCCTTCCGCGCCTTCCCCGCGATCCCGGCCAGCCGCTCGTCCGTGGAAGCGGACAGATCCGCATACAGCAACCGCTGGTACACGGAAAGGAACAGCAGCTTGGTCATCGTGACGGCGAAGTCCCCGTTGGCCAGCTCGACCAGCTGCACGTTGCGGAACTCGCGATCGTCGCGCAGGAACGCCAGCTCGTCCTCGCCCCGCCCGTGCCCCTCCAGCTCGCCGGCGTAGGTGAGCAGCAGGCGGGCGGCACCGAGCTGGTCCAGCGCGATGTTCGCCAGCGCGATGTCCTCCTCCATGTCCGGCGCGCGCGAGCACCACTCGGCCAGGCGCTGCGCCGCGATCAGCGCGTCGTCGCCCAGGCCGAGAACCCGCTCAAAGTCGGTCATATGTGCTCGGCGCCTTCCGGCACGGCGTAGAAGGTCGGGTGGCGGTACACCTTGTCGGCGGCTGGCTCGAAGAACGCGTCCTTCTCGTCGGGGCTGCTCGCGGTGATCGCCGCGGCCGGCACGACCCAGATCGACACGCCCTCCTGCCGGCGCGTGTACACGTCGCGGGCGTTGCGCAGCGCCAGCTCGGCGTCGGGCGCGTGCAGGCTGCCGACGTGCGCGTGCGACAGCCCGCGGCGCGGCCGGACGAAGACCTCCCACAGGGGCTCAGACATTGACTACCTTCTTCTCCGCCTGCTTCGCCGCGTGCGCGGCCGCCGCCTCGCGCACCCAGGCGCCCTCCTCGTGGGCCTGGCGCCGGTGCTCGATCCGCTGCCGGTTGCACGGGCCGTTGCCCTTGATCACGCGCATGAGCTCGTCGTAGTCGGGCTGGGTGTAGTCGTGTGCGCCGCGCTCGTCGTCCCACCGCAGGTCAGGATCGGGGATCCGCAGGTCGAGCACGGTCGCCTGCTGCACGCACATGTCCACGAACCGCTGGCGCAGCTCGTCGTTGGAGAACCGCTTGATCTTCCAGGCCATCGACTGCTCGGAGTGCGTGGAGTCGGAGTCGGGCGGGCCGAACATCGCCAGCGATGGATACCACCAGCGGTCGACCGCGTCCTGGGCCATGGCCTTCTGGGCCGGTGTCCCGTGGGAGAGGGTGTGGAGGATTTCGTACCCCTGGCGCTGGTGGAACGACTCCTCCTTGCAGATGCGGATCATGGCCCGCGCATACGGCCCGTAGGAGCAGCGGCACAGCGGGACCTGGTTGACGATCGCGGCCCCGTCGACGAGCCAGCCGATCGCACCCACGTCTGCCCAGGTCAGGGTCGGATAGTTGAAGATTGAGCTGTACTTCTGGCGCCCCTCGATCAGCATCTCGACCAGCTCCTGCCGGGAGATGCCGAGCGTCTCGGCGGCCGCGTAGAGATACAGCCCGTGGCCGGCCTCATCCTGCACTTTGGCCAGCAGGATCGCCTTGCGCTTGAGCGAGGGCGCCCGGGAGATCCAGTTGCCCTCTGGCTGCATGCCGATGATCTCCGAGTGCGCGTGCTGCGCGATCTGCCGGATCAGCGTCTTGCGATACGCCTCCGGCATCCAGTCCCGCGGCTCGACCTTCTGGTCGGCGGAGACGATCGCGTCGAAGTATCCCTGCAGGTCACCGCGGTCGGCGACGGCCTGGTCGGCGGCCTGCCGGAGGTCGCGCTCGGCGCTGTCGACCTGCTCGAGGAGCGGGGCGAAGTCGTTGCCGTACACCCTCCCAGTGTTACAGCATCCGACCGCTGCTGCAAGAAGGTGTCACACCGACCTAACGCCCACTTGAGTCAACTAGCAGGGACTTTTGAGCTGGTATTGACAACGAGGTGACGCGCGAGACGAGAGACTGGGCACGCATCGTGGTGAAGTGCCCTTCACCCGCTTACGTCCTGTTAACACCGGCAACACGTGCTCATGACCGGTGGTCGATGTACTGACGGCGACCGCCAGGGAAGGACCGCCGACCCATGCGCAAGCGCGTCGGACTAGTCGCATTCGTACTGCTCGTCGCCGCCATCATGGTCGGCGTGCCGTACGTCTGGGGCGGCAGGCTGCTGGCCCGGGACACCTCGAACGCGTCCGCGCCCGCCGCCGCGACGGCCAGCCCGACGACCTCCGAGCCGCCGACCCGCAAGGCCAACCCCGCGGCGCCGACCGCGCCGATCCTGCCGCCCGCGCTGCTGCACCCGGCCCCGGTCACCGTCAGCGCGACGGGCTTCTGGTCCTGGACCGTCCTCGATCGCCGCACGGGCGAGACCGCCGGCTCCACCAACGCGGCGACCACGCAGCGCACGGCGTCGATGATCAAGGCCTGGCTGGCGGCCGACTACCTGCGCCGCACGACGAGCCCGAGCCAGTCGAACCTCCGCCAGCTGAGCACCATGATCCGCAACAGCGACAACGCCGCGGCGTCGTACTTCTGGGGCCTCGACGGCAGGTCCGCGAGCATCACGCGGCTGACCCAGATCTGCGGGCTGACCGACAGCAAGTACTACATCGACTGGGCCAGCACGATGGTCTCGGCCCGCGACGCCGCGCGCATGGGCGCCTGCATCGGCGACGGGCGCGCTGCCGGACCGAAGTGGACCGACTGGCTGCTCAACGAGATGCGCAACGTGTCGTCGAGCCAGGAGTTCGGCATCGTGCCGGCGCTGCCGGCGGCCGAGAAGGCGACCACGGCCGTGAAGAACGGCTGGATCGCCCGCAGCGACGGCAAGTGGCACGTGAACTGCCTGGCCATCGGCTCCGACTGGGTGCTGAGCGTGCTGACGGTCTACCCGTCGTCCAAGGGCATGGGCTACGGCGCGACGATCTGCGGCGAGGTCACCCGCCAGCTCCAGATCTAGCCCTCGAAGAACGCCGGGCCGTCCGGCGGGAGGGGCGGAACGGTGCCGCGCAGCGCGGCCCGACGGGCGAACTCGCGCAGGCCGGCGACCTGGCGCTCGCCGAGCGAGAAGTCCAGCGCCCGGAAGTACTGCGCCAGGGTCGCCGCCGACAGCGTCTCCCAGCGGGCCGCGGCCTCGGCCACCTCGTCCAGCTCGGTCAGGCAGAGCTCTTTCGACCGGAGGAACGCCTCGTGCACGTCCTTCACCAGCCCGGGGTGCGCCAGCGCGAAGTCGCGGCGGACCGCCCACGCGGCGAACACCATCGGCAGGCCGGTCCAGTTGCGCCAGGCCTGGCCGAGGTCGGTGACCTGCCAGCCGTGCTGCGGCGCGTCGTGCAGCGCACGCAGCGCCACGTCGCCGATGATCACGGCGGCGTCCGCCTCGTCCAGCATGCGGGCCAGGTCGGGCGGGCTCTGGAAGTACTGCGGGGTCACGCCGACCCGCGTCTCGAGGTACATCTGGGCGAGGAGGACGCCGGTGCGCGACGTCGCGCCGAGCGCCACACGACGGCCGTCGAGCTGCTCCAGCGGTACCGTCGAGACCGCATTGACGGAGAGGACCGGGCCGTCGCTGCCGACCGCGAGGTCGGGCAACAGCAGCAGATCGTCGGCGTTGCGCAGGTACTCCACCAGCGAGATCGGGCCGATGTCCAGGTCACCGGCGACGAGCGCGGCGTTGAGCCGCTCCGGCGAGTCCTTGTGCAGGTCGACGTCGATCAGCGCGCCCGAGCGCATGAGGCCCCAGTAGATCGGAAGGCAGTTCAGGAACTGGATGTGGCCGACTCGGGGCCGCTGCAGTGCAGGCACAACGCCCATGGTGCCCCACTCCTGGCTGGTCAACCGCAGCGGGCGGTCATTGTCACAACGGCGTACCCTGCTCTGGTGCGACGCCCCCTCGCCGTGATCGCGCTTGCCCTGGCGCTGCTCGCGGGCTGCTCGAAGCAGCCCGCGACGAACCAGGATCACGCCCCGGCCGCGGCGGCATCGTCGTCGTCCGAGGCCGCCGCGTCGCCTTCCCCGTCCCCGTCGCCATCGCAGAGCGGTCCGCTCTTCACGCCGACCAACCCGGTCACGATGAACGTGAAGGGCTTCTGGTCGTGGGCGTTCTACGACCACGTGACGGGGCAGATGTACGGCTCCACGCCGTACACGACGAGTGACACCGCGTCGATGTCGAAGGCCTGGGTGGCGGCCGACTGGCTGCGCCGCCAGGCCGAGCAGAACAAGCAGCCCAGCTCGACCGCGCTCGCCGAGCTCACGCGCATGATCCGCGACTCCGAGACGGAGAACACGTTCAAGTACCACGTCCAGAACGGCAACCTGAACTCGATCAAGCGCATGATCAGCCTGTGCGGCCTCACCGAGACCAAGGGCACGCAGAACTCCTGGAGCCTGACCCAGATGTCCGCCCGCGACGTGGCCCGGCTGGCCAAGTGCATCGCCGACGGCCGCGCGGCGGGACCGAAGTGGACCGGCTGGCTGCTCAACGAGATGCGCAACGTGCGCGGTCCGGGCCGCTTCGGGCCGATCGAGGCGCTGCCGGCCGACGTGCAGAAGACAACCGCGATCAAGAACGGCTGGCTGTCGCGGGACGACGGGCAGTGGCACATCGCCTGCATGGCCGTGGGCGACGGCTGGAGCCTCGGCATCATGGCGCACTATGCGAGTTCGCTGGGGAAGGACTATGGGGCGAAGACGTGCCGGGAAGTGACGAAGCAACTCCTGACCGTCCACTAGCCCGCCAGAGCGCCGGCCCGAGGACCAGCACGGTGAGCACGCCCGCGGCGCCGCAGGCGAGCACGATGGGCCGCGGCTCGAACCGCCCCACCAGCACCCCACCGGCCGCGTAGCCGATGAGGTTGGCGCCGTTGATCACCGCGCCGAACCGCGCGAAGAAGGCCCCACGCACCGCCGCCGGCACCCGCCGGGCCGCGAGCACACCGAGGAAGTTGTTCTCGGCCCCGTTCATGGCGCCGCCCAGCAGCCACAAGGGGTACACCATCCACACCATCGTCGCGAAGCCCGACAGCAGGACCGCAATGGCGGTGGCCAGGTGCAACCCCACCAGCGCACGCCCGAGCGCCTTGTCGTCCCTGGCCCGGGACGCCGCCAGCCATCCGCCGGCCAGCATGCCGGCCGTCCACGCCGCCTCGACCAGCCCGAACTCGGCCGGGCTCCCGCCGAGCGTCTCGCGGATATAGAAGACGCCGACCACCATGTTGACGTTGAGCGTGAGAACGAGCGCGGCGATGAGCAGGAGGAGCGGCCACAGCACGGGTTCGTGGCGGATCTTCCATCCACTGGTACCGCCTTCGGCCCGCTCGTGCGCCGACACTCTGCGCCGGGTTCGCAGGAGCAGCCCCGCTCCCACCACCGCGAGGTACGTGCCGGCGTCGATGAGCAGCGGCGCCCGCAGCCCGAACGCCCCCACCAGCACGCCGGCGAGGGCGGGCCCGGCCAGCGACCCGACGGAGTTGGCGGTCTGTGAGATCGCCATGGCCCGCCCGATGCCGTCGACCCCCGCGACCTCGGGCAGCAACGCACTGAACGTGGGTGTGGTGATCGCGACCCCGGCCGCGAGCAGACCGGCGAGCCCGACGAGCACCCAGGTGCTGGTCGTGAACGCCATGGCGGCACAGACGCCGACCTGCGCCAGCCCGACGGTGGTGAGCAGGACCCGGCTGTCGACCCGGTCGACCAGCCGCCCGACGAGCGGCGCGAGTGCGACGACGGGCAATACGGAGGCGATGAGCACCGCGGCCACGGCTACGCCGCCGGCCCCGCGCTCCTGGAAGGCCAGCACGAGCGCGGTAGCGGCGAGGAAGTCCCCAAGCATCGAGACGCCACGCGCGGCCGCGAGCAGGTACACGTCACGGGGAGATGTGAAGGACATACTTCGAAAATAATCCTTCGCATCTACTGCTGTCTACACCCCACACGTGCCACCTTGCCCAGCGGCGCCGCACACTCGACGAACGCCCACCGCTTTTGATGCATCACTTTTGATACATCAGAAAGGATGCATCACTCCTGATGCATCACTCCTGATGCATCAGAGGCGCCCCGGGCAGCCGTCCGGGCCGACCACAGAGCTGGTCGCGCCGGACCTGCGCCGCAACCTGGGCCGCAACCTGGGCCGCAACTTCGGC
>NZ_JBEXCY010000299.1:7848-11737 GCF_040605515.1 Dactylosporangium sp. NPDC005572
GGGCACGGCCTGCGCGGGCACGGCCTGCGCGGGCACGGCCTGCGCGGGCACGGCCTGCGCGGGCACGGCCATGATCACGTAAAGGCGTTGCTGCTCGGACCGGTGCTCGGGCTGCGCCACGGGTGGGCCGTCCATGATCCCGAAGACTTCCTGCACCCAGGGCGACCAAAAGTCTTCGCGATCACACTCACCGACGACCCGAACTCTTCGTGATCATGATGTTGAGTGGCCCAGCATGGCGATCAGCCACAGCCGGCGCCCGCCACAAATGTCGCTCAGAACGCCACTGACGACGCCGACCAGTAAGGCGGCCCGAGAGCCTACGGGCGGGGGACGACGCGGTAGCTCACGTCCACCGGGCGGGCGCCCTCCGGGGGATCCGTACGGTTCCGCCGCGCAAAGGGCTCCAGAATCGCCAGGATCTTGGTGTTGAGCTGCTCCATCTCCTCAGCCGTGACCACCACCTGCACGCCGGCGGCCGTAGCGGCCCGGTACCACTCGTACGGCTCGTCGTCGCGCCGCGCCAGCCACTCGCGGGCGCGCTGGTCCTCGCGGTCGAGGTACAGCTGCGTCAGCTCCCGATCGGCGGCCCGCTCGGCCGCGCCCCGCTCCGGCGGCGTCTCGACGTTCAGGCCGCGCAGCTGGCTCTGCCAGAGGCGTTCGCGGCCGTCCCCGCGGCTGGGCGCCTCCTCGATCATGCCCGCCTTGGCCAGCTCGCGCAGGTGGTAGCTGGTGGCGCTCGGCGACAGCCCGCTGACCTCGGCGAGCTCGGTGGCCGTGGCGGGCTCGCCGGTGAAGAGCCGGTCGATGATCGCGATCCGCGCCGGGTGCGCCAGCGCCCGCATGGTCGCCGCGTCGCGCACCTGGGCCCGCCGCCCGGAGTTCTCCTCAGCCACGCCACCCAGCGTAGAGCGGGTCACGGTGCGTAGCGCACGGCATGGATGTCCAGCCACATGCGCAGGAACTGTGATCCCTTAGGAGGATCTCCGAAAGTCAGACGTTTGACTATCGTTCCCGCCGAAGATCTGCGAGAGGAACGGTAGTGCGAGTTCGAGGGTACGGCCCCGCGACACCGTGCTGGGCGGTGCTCCACAGCGCCGACGCCGCGGCCGCTTCTGCCTTCTACCAGGAGCTTCTTGGCTGGACGGCGACCACGGCCGAGGACGGCTCGACGGTGTTCCTGCTGCGCGACCTGGCCGTCGCCGGGCTGGCCGCCGCCCCGGGCCGGCCGTCGATGTGGCTCACCCACGTCTCCATCGAGGACATCGAGGCCACGGCCCAGCTGGTGGTGGACGCGGGCGGTACCGTGCTCCAGCCCGAGACGGAGGTCGCCACCCGCGGCCGCACGGCCGTCTTCGCCGATGCGAGCGGCGCCGTGTTCGCCGTCTGGCAGCGCGGCCGCTTCGCCGGCGCCCAGGTCATCGACGAGGCGAGCGCCGTGTGCTGGAGCGAGGTGTGCACCGGCGACGTGCCCGCCGCCGTCGACTTCTACGGCAAGGTCTTCGGCTGGACCGAGCGCGCCGGCGAGACCGAGGCCAACATGGAGTACCACGAGTGGCTCGCCGACAACCGCGTGGTGGGCGGCATCAGCCTGATGGGCGAGCTGTACCCGCCCGGCACCCCGCCCCACTGGCGGACGATCCTCCAGGTCGCCGACTGCGCCGACGTCGTCGCCCGCACCCCGGCGCTGGGCGGCCGCGTCCTGGCCGGCCCGATCGACGCGGGCGTCGGCCAGGCCGCGTTCCTGGCCGACCCGGCCGGCGGCACGATCCTGGTCATCGAGCCGATCCCGGAGCTCCTAGCGGCCCTCGGCTGACGCGCCGCTCGAGGTTCGCATCAGCACCACGCCGAGCGCTCGCCGCGGGCGGCCCGGGCCGGTGGTGGGAGCGGGTCGCGTTCGCGTTCGGGGTCACCGCTCCGCTGCTGTACCGCCGCCGCGCCCCGCTGGTCGCGCTCGCCCTGCTGATCGCGGTGCTGGGCGTGCGGGTGTGGGCGATCGAGGGTTCGGAGGACAGCACCTTCCCGTTCCCGAGCCTGCTCGTGGCGACATCCGCATGCCGAACCTGGACGGCATCGAGGCCACCCGCCGCATCCGGGCCCGCCCGGACGCCCCGAAGGTCCTGGTCCTGACGACGTTCGACCTGGACCAGTACGTCTACTCCGCCCTCCGCGCGGGCGCGAGCGGCTTCCTGCTGAAGGACGCCCCACCGAGCCAGCTGGCCGAGGGCGTCCGCACGGTGGCGGCGGGCGAGGCCCTCCTGGCCCCGGCCGTGACGCAGCGGCTGATCGCCCGCTTCCTGCGCACACCCCCGGCGGACCTGGCCGCCGCCCGGACGGAGATCCTGACGGAGCGCGAGCTGGAGGTCCTCCGCCTGCTGGCCCGGGGCCTGTCCAACGCCGAGCTGGCCGACCGCCTGATCGTCTCGGAGCCCACGGTGAAGACCCACGTGAGCCGGGTGCTGATGAAGCTGGGCCTGCGGGACCGGGTCCAGGCGGTGGTCTACGCCTACGAGCACGGCCTGGTGACCTCGGGCGACGACGAGCCCTGAGCCGACTATCGGCGACGCTGGAGCGCGCTGATGTCGATCGCGATCGCGAACGGACCGTCGGCGGTCAGCGTCTCGCCGTCCTTCGCGATCGCATGCTCGACGTAATGCTTGCCGTCCAGCTGAAGCAGCCTCAGCGTCAGCGAGTCGGGCTGCTCCGACTCGATCAGCAGATACCATTCGATTCGGGCCGCAGCATAAAGCTGCATCTTCAACACGCGATCGGTGCCGGCGTTGCCGGGCGAGACGATCTCACCCACGAGCGCGACGTCCCGAGCATCGATCATCGTGACATCTTCAACGGGTGTCACCACGAGGTCCGGGATGAAGATCCGGCCGCTGGCCAGGCGAACGTTGACCGCCTCATACACCCAGAGGCCGGCCGCGTCGGCCGACGCATCGATCAGGTTGGCCAGCCGCCGGGAGATGTGCTGATGGCGCGTGCTCGGTGCCGGGCTCACCAGCAGGCTCCCGTCAAAAAGCTCGATCCGATTCGCGGTCTCGCCGAGCGCGAGGTACTCGTCCTCGCTCCATGGACCGACATGTTCGAGCACGGCCACACTCATCGGCGATCCACCCCCTGACGAATCCTCCCACAAGGGTGCCATGCCGGCCGGTCGCGGAGACGAAATTCGGTGGGGAGTGGGCTGAGCGGGCGTAACCCGGTCGGCCGCTTGACGGCTGCGGTGAGGTGGCCACCGCAGCAGACTCCTCACGCCGCCGACACGCTCGGGCAGGCATCAGAGCCGGAATATCCGCACTGTCAACGGTGCGTCCTGCAACAGGTGGGGGGCGACGGCGTGATAGGCCCAGGCATGCACCCAGGCGTTGCCGGTACGCACCGTCAAGAACGTCTTGAACCCGCCGGGTACGGCATAGAGCATCGTCACCAGCAGCACCGAGAGCACGGCCTCGCGTGGCGAACCGAACAGCGTCCAGGCATCAAGAACATGCAGGGCGGCGTAGGTCAGACCACCGAGCACGATGGTGGCGGCCGTCGAACCGGTCAGCGCACGGTAACGCGGCACCAGGACGGACTGAACGAAGATCATCGTGGGCAGCACGGTGCCGAGCAAGTAGAGGACGAACGTGAGCGGAAGCCCCAGGATCAGCTGCCGGCCGGTCAATCCGAGCACAGCATTTCCGAGCAGCAGCAACTGCACAGCCGACTCCAGCAGCAGTACAACCAAGATCACCAACGCGTCGCCCCGCCGGTCGGTCGAGCGCAGGCAGAGCTGCTCGGCGCTGTAGCGGCGACGAAACCAGGCGTACGGCAGCGCCGCGTAGCCGACGACGTTGTAGACAGCCCAGGTCATCGCCTCGGCGGCAGTAACCGTGTCGTG
>NZ_JBEXCY010000300.1:0-11731 GCF_040605515.1 Dactylosporangium sp. NPDC005572
AACACACCCCTTGACCAGCCACACCCACACCTAACTGAACGGCATTGGGGCTAGCCGAGGCCTGACTCAGGGCCTAACCGCGGCGGGCGTGCCAGCGGCGGAACGTGTCGGTCTTGGCCGCGGCCCGGGCCTCGACCTCCTCGGTCAGGCCGTTGGCCTCGGCGAAGAAGCGGACCGCGGCCAGCACGTCGCCGCACTCGTCGGCGAGGCGGCGGCGCAGGTCGCTGCCGTCGTAGTGGCGGGGCGCGCCGCCCGTCGCGATGAGCTTGCCCACCACCTGGGTGAGCTCGCCGGCCTCCTCGGCCATCTTGGCCAGGCCCGGCCACAGGTCGGATCCGATCGCGTACGGACGCTCATCCACGGCCCTCAGCGTAGGTGACCGCGGCGTGCAGCGCTTCGAGGAGGGCCCGCGGGCGCGGGTCCGGTGACGCGGCGCGGGCCTCGTTCATCGCGTACGAGAACGCGACGCCCAGCGACGGCCACGCGCCGTGGCGGGAGCCGCCCGCGCCCGCGTGGCCGAACGCGTCCGGCGGCGGGCCGAGGATCTCCAGCGGCGTGTTCAGCTCGAAGCCGGCACCGAACGCCATCGGGGTGCCCCAGACCGGGGATGTTCCGCGGCGCAGCAGGCGGCGGCCGCGGTCAACCGTGGACGGTGCGAGGACGCGCACCCCGTCCAGCTCGCCGCCGGCCGCGAGGCAGGCGTAGAAGCGGGCCATCGAGCGGGCCGTGGCGAACGCGCCGACGGCGGCCAGGCCCGCGCGGCGGAACCGGGGGCTGTTCCAGACCGCCGGCGAGCCGGTCACGACCAGGGGGTTGTGGGTGAGCACGCGCAGCGGGTCGGTGCCGGTCGGCTCCGGGTCCAGCAGCAGGCCGGGGCCGGCGAGCATGGTGGAGGCGCGGTGGTGGTGCTCGTCGGGCAGGCCGAGGTACACGTCGAGGCCGAGCGGGCCGGCGAACTCGTCGGCGAAGAGCGCGCCGGCGGTGCGGCCGTCAACCCTCCGGATCAGCTCGTCGACCAGCCAGCCCCAGGTCAGCGCGTGATACACGAACCCCGCCCGGGGGTCGTCGAGCGGCGCCTGCGCGGCGAGCAGCGCCGCCACCGCGCGGTGGTCGAGCAGGTCGGGCACCGGCTCGCGGACGCCGGGCAGCCGCGCCTGGTGGGACAGGATCCCGGCGACGGTGATGGCACCCTTGCCCGCGGCGGCGAACTCGGGCCAGTAGCGGGCCGCGGGCGCGTCGAGGTCGAGCTGCCCGCGCTCGGCGAGCAGCAGCACGCAGGCGGTGGTCAGGCCCTTGGCGCCGGAGAAGATCAGCTGGAGCGTGTCGGCCCGCCACGGGGCGCCGGTCGCGGGGTCGGTGACGCCGCCCCACAGGTCGACGACCAGGCGGCCGTGGTGGTAGGCGGCGAACGCGGCGCCGACCTCGCCGTGCTCCGTGAAGTTGCGTTCGAAGGCCTCGGTCACCAGCATGGGTCAGATGGTACCGATCGGTTCTATCTCGGTCTAGGGTGATCGGAACGATCGGTACCATCTCTCGGAGGACGACATGTGGTGGCGCTCGCTCGGGCTCGCCGCCGGCACCGCCTGCGCGCTGGGCTTCGCCCGGTTCGCGTACGGCCTGTTCGTGCCGGCCATGGCCGCCGACCTGCACTGGACGCTCGCCCGGGCCGGCACGCTCACCACCGCGAACAGCGCCGGCTACCTGCTCGGCGCCCTGCTCGCCACCGCGCTGACCGGCCGGGTCCCGGCCACCACCGGGTTCCGCGCGGGCATGGTGCTCACCGTCGCCTCGCTCGCCGCGACCGCCGCCGGGCCGCCCTACCCGGCGCTGCTCGCCGCCCGCGCGGTCGGCGGCCTCGGCGGCGCCTGGGCGTTCATCGCCGGGGCCGCGCTCGCCCGCCGGCTCGGCGGGACGCTGCCGATGACGGTGTACTTCGGGGGCGCCGGCGCCGGCACCGCCGTGGCCGGGGGCGTGCTGCCGGCGCTGCTGGACGGGCACCCGTCGCGCTGGACGCTCGGGTGGTGGCTGCTGACGCTCGCCGCCGTCGCGGCCCTGGCCGTGAGCTGGCCGTCGGCCGCGGTGCCCGACGGCCCGGACGATCCGCGGCCCGGCTCCGGCCGCCCGCCGCTGGCGATCGCGTACCTGCTCTTCGGCGCCGGCTACATCGGCTACGTCACGTTCCTCTCGGCGTACCTCGACGCGCACCGCGCCGGTGTCGCCGTGACCAGCGCCGCCTGGGTGACGATCGGCCTGAGCGCCGTCGCCGCACCCCTGTGCTGGCACCGCCCGATCGCGACCTGGCCCGGCACGCGGGCGCTGCGCTGCCTGCTCGCCCTGGTCGCGGTGGCGGCGGCGCTGCCGCTGCTGAGCCCGGCGGCGGTGGTCGCGTCGGCGCTGCTGTTCGGCGGGACGTTCATGATGGTGCCGGCCGCCGTCACCGCGCTCGCCGGCGGGGCCCGCCGCCTGGCCGCCCTGACCGTGGTCTTCGCGGCCGGTCAGGCGGTCGGCCCGTGGCTCGCCGGCGCCCTCGCCGACCGGGCCGGCCCGGCCGCGATCCCGGCCTGCGCCGCGGTGCTGTGCGCGGCCGCGGCCGCTACGACCCGGTCATCCGCTCGCTCAGCTCCCACAGCCGCGCCGCCGCCTCGGGGTCCCGCGCCAGGGCGCTCGGCCGGGCGGGCCGGCAGTTGACGAAGTAGCCGCCGGTCACGCCGGCCAGGTCGGGGGAGCTGGCGAGGTACACCGGCGTCCTGGCCCCGGCCGCCGCCCCCGGCTGGAACCGCAGCACCAGCTGGACCGCCGCGCCGATCGTCCCGCCCACGTTCCGCCCGAGCCCGGTGCGGACGAACCCCGGGTGCAGGCAGTTCGCCGTCACCCCGCGCCCGGCCAGCCGCCGGGCCAGCTCGGCCGTGAACAGGACATTGAGCAGCTTCGACAGCGGGTAGGCCCGGTCGGGCCCGCCGTGGCCCAGCTCGTCCCACGGGATCGAGCGGACCTGCTTGTGCGCCGCCGACGCGACGTTCACGATCCGCGCCGGTGCCGCCCGCTCCAGCGACTCGGTCAGCAGCCGGGTGAGCAGGAACGGCCCGAGGTGGTTGGTCGCGAACGTCAGCTCGAACCCGTCGGCGCTCAGCGCGGGCCGGTGCACGATCACCCCGGCGTTGTTCACCAGGACGTCGATCCGCCGGTACCGCGAACGCACAGCCTCCGCCAGCCGCCGCACGTCGGCGAGGCTGGACAGGTCGGCGGTCAGCACCTCGACCCGCCCGCCGGTCGCCCGCCGCCGCACGTGCTCGCCGGCCGCCGCGTCGCGCCCGACGACCACGACGGTCGCGCCGAGCGCGGCCAGCCGCACCGCCGTCTCCGCCCCGATCCCGCTCGTCCCCCCGGTGACCACGCAGGTCTTGCCCGCCATCGTCGTCACGAGACGAGGTTGCACCGGCCGGGGCGGCGCCGGCAAGCGCCGGCCGTGGAACCACCCGGGGAGATCGCCGCCGGCAGCCGTCGTTCGCCGCGCCCGCGGCCGTTCCCGCCGTGGGTGCGGACGTCATCCGCGAGCGTCGACGACCTCGTAGTGGGCCCACACGCTGCCCTGCGCGCCGACGGTCACGTTCACGGTGCGCAGCCGGACGGGCGCCCCGCCCACGGGCAGCGGCGGCCCGTCCGCGACGGAGGGCGTGCCGAGCCCGCCGACCAGCATCGGCACCGTGACGACGTGCACCTCGTCGACGAGCCCGGCCCGCAGCAGCGCCCCGTTGAGCCCACCGCCGGCGTGCGACACGACGCAGTCGGCGCCGAGCACCTCCCGCAGCCGCACCAGCGCGGTCCGCAGGTCGACCCGGGCCTCCCCGGCGACGAGATAGGGGATCCCGTCCCGCCGGAGCCGCCGCAGGTACGGCAGCGGGGTCGCCGTGCAGACCAGCACGAGCAGGCTCGTGTCGGCGTCGCCGAAGTAGCTCCAGTCGACCCGCCCCCGCCCGTCGACCACGACGAACCACCTGGGCGTCCGCTTCGGCAGGTGATCGGCCAGCAGCACCTCGGCGGCCGTGCCGTCCCCGTCGAACGCGACCGGCGGCGCGTCGTCGCCGACGAACGTCCCGCTGCCTTCGAGCACGACGGTCGGCCGGTACCGCTTCTCGACCGCCGCCGAGGAGGCCCCGACCAGCTCCTCGACGTCGGCGGGCCACCCGCTGCGCCACCGCCGGTCGACGTCGGCGTCGAGCAGCCGTTCCCCCCGGCTGAGCGCGACCCGCCCGTCGACGCCGGCGACAACGGACACGACGACCCGCGGCAGCTCACTCACGCGGGAAACCCTAGCCGCCGGTCGCGGTTGCCGCCCGGGTCAGTCGCCGGCCGCGGCGATCGTGCGGCGCAGTTCGCGTTTGAGGACCTTGTGGCTCGGGCCCAGCGGGAGCTCCTCGACGAAGCGGACGCGGCGCGGGTACTTGTGCTTGCCGAGGTGCTCGCGGGACCACTCGACCAGCCCCGGCTCGGTCAGGCCGGCCGACGGGTCGGGGACCACCACCGCGCAGATCTCCTCGCCGTGGGTCTCGTCGGGGACGCCGATCACGGCCACCTGGACCACGCCCGGGTGGCGGGCCAGGACCTCCTCGACCTCGCGCGGGTACACGTTGAAACCGCCGCGGATCACGATGTCCTTCTTGCGGTCCACCACGGTCAGGAAGCCGGCGGTGTCCTTGGTGCCCAGGTCGCCGGAGCGGAACCAGCCGTCGACGACGGCGAGGGCGGTGTCCTCGGGGCGGCCGAGGTAGCCGGCGAAGACGTTGTGGCCGCGGATCACGATCTCGCCGAGCTCGCCCGGGCCGAGCAGCTCGATCCGGTCGTCGAGCTCGGCGCGGGCGATCTCCACCTCGACGCCCCAGATCGGGTGGCCGATGGTGCCGGCGCGGGTGCCGAAGTGGGGCTGGTTGGTGGTGGCCGTCGGCGACGTCTCGGACAGGCCGTACCCCTCGAAGATCGAGGTCCGGTAGGCGGCGTTGAACCGCTCCAGCACGGCGACCGGCAGGGACGCGCCGCCGGAGATCGCCAGCCGCAGCCGCGGCAGCTCGGTGCGGCCCTCGGCGGCGGCGACCAGGGCGACGTACATCGTCGGCACCCCGTGGAAGACGTCCACCCGCTCGCGCAGCATGACGTCCAGGGCGGCCTCGCCGGTGAAGCGGGCGAGCATCACGAGCGTGGCGCCGAGGCGGAACGTGCCGTTCATGCCGACGGTCTGGCCGAACGTGTGGAACAGCGGCAGGCAGCCGAGGACCACGTCGGTGCAGCGGGCGTCGTTGGCGTCGAACACGTTGACGGTCGCGTTCATCACCAGGTTGAGGTGGGTGAGCACGGCGCCCTTCGGCTGTCCCGTGGTGCCGCTGGTGTAGAGCACGACCGCCGGGTCCTCAGGCGCGCGGGACACGTAGGAGCGCAGCGGCTCGGCGCCGAGCAGCGCGGCCGGCTCGACGCAGGGCACGCCCGCGGACCGCGCCGCCGGCCCGCCCGCCGCGGCCTGGCTGGGGTGGCAGACCAGGGCGGTCGCGCCGCTGTCGCGCAGCACGAACGCCACCTCGTCGGCGGTCAGCAGCAGGTGGACGGGGACCACGACGGCACCCAGCGCGACGATCCCGTAGTACACCCGGGGAAAGTCAACGACGTTGGGGCATTGCAGCGCCACCCGGTCGCCCGCGCGCACCCCCTGCTCGCGCAGCGCGGCGGCGACGGTGAGCGACTGCCGCCACAGCTCGGCGTAGGTGACCCGCTGCGGGCCGTCGACGACCGCGACCTTGTCCGGGTGGCGGCGGGCGGACTCGGCGAGGATCGCCGCCAGGGAAAGGGTGGCGCTCATGCCAGGTGCCCGCCGATCTGCGTGTAGCCGCGCAGCAGGTCGCGGGCGATGATGAGGCGCTGCATCTCGTCGGTGCCCTCGAAGATGCGCAGCAGGCGGACCTGGCGGTACCAGCGCTCGATGGGGAGCTCCCGGGTGTACCCCATGCCGCCGTGGATCTGCATCACCCGGTCCACGACGTGGTTGACCATGGCGGCGCCGTAGAGCTTCGCCATCGACGACGCGTGCCGCGCGTCAGCGCTCTGACCGGAGCCCTGGTCGACGGTCCAGGCCGCCCGCAGCACCAGCCAGCGGGCCGCCTCCAGCTCGACCTCGGAGTCGGCGAGCATCCACTGGATGGCCTGGTTGTCGCCGATCGGGCGGCCGAAGGTGTGCCGGGTGGTGGCGTGCTCGAGCGCCATCTTCAGGGCGCGTTCGGCGATGCCGAGGGCGTGGGAGGGGATGATGTACCTCCCCTTGCCGATCCAGCGCATCGCGAGCTCGAAGCCCTGGCCGACCTCGCCGAGGATGTTGCGCGACGGGACCCGCACCTCGTCGAAGACGAGCGACGCGGGGCCGCCCTCGCCCATGGTCTGGATGAACTCGGAGCGCCAGCCCATCGCGCGGTCGACGAGGAACGCGGTCGCACCGCCCTTGCGGACGTCCCGGTCCTTGTCGGTGACGGCGATGACGATCGTGAAGTCGGCGTCGTTGCCGTTGGTGATGAACGTCTTCTCGCCGGTGAGCAGCCAGTCGTCGCCGTCGCGGCGCGCGGCGAACGAGATGTTGGCCGCGTCGGAGCCCGCCCCCGGCTCGGTGATCGCGAAGCAGGAGACGCGCTCGCCCTCGATGGTGGGGACGAGGTACTCCTGGCGCTGCTCGTCATTGGCGAAGTACAGGATGTTGTCCGCCTCGCCGCCGAAGCGGAACGGCACGAACGAGCGCCCGACCTCGGTCCAGATCAGCGACTGCAGGACGGCGGGGAGGTCCATCCCGCCGTACTCGCCGGGGGTGGACAGCCCCCAGAAGCCGAACTTCCTGGCCTTGAGCTGCAACTCGCGCAGCTCGCCGCGGTCCAGGCCGGGCCGGTGCTCGCGCTCGCGGCGCAGCACCTCCTGCTCCAGCGGCTGGACCTCCTTCTGGATGAAGGCGCGGGCGGTGTCCCGGATCGCCTTCTCCTCCTCGCTGAGCGAGAAATCCATCGTCGCCTCTCCTGCTGTGGGAACTCCTCACAAACTAACGCTGGAAGTTTTAGCGCGCCAGCTTCAATTTGCACTCGGACTGCACTAATCTTCGCCCGCATGGAGAGGTTCGAGTCGTTCGACGGCGTCGACATCGCGTACCAGGTCTGGGCCCCGGCTTCGGGTTCGCCGGTCGACCTGCCGCCGGTCGTGCTGCACCACGGGTTCATCGTCGACGCGACGGCGAACTTCGTCGCTCCCGGCGTGGCCGGCGCCCTGGTCGCGGCCGGCCGGCACGTGATCGCCCCGGACGCCCGCGGCCACGGCGCGTCGGGCAAGCCGCACGACACTGCCCGCTACGGCGAGGCGACGATGGCCCGCGACCTTGGCGCGCTGCTCGACCATCTGGGCGTTTCGCAGGCCGACCTGGTGGGATACTCGATGGGCGCGGTCGTGTCGGCCATCTTCGCGGCCACGTCGCCGGCCCGCGTGCGCCGCCTGGTCCTGTCGGGCGTGGGCGCGGCCGTGGCCGAACTGGGCGGCCTGGACACCCGGGCGATGCCACCGGCGGAGGTGACGGCGGTCCTGCTCACGTCGTCGTCATCGGCGGTCGAGGCGTCCCCGGCGAAGGCGTTCCGCCAGCTCGCCGACGCGGTGGGCGCGGACCGCGTGGCGCTCGCGGCCCAGGTCGGCGCGGCCCACAACACGCCGATCGGCCTGGACAAGATCACCGCGCCGACCCTGGTCCTGGCCGGCGAGGACGACCCGCTGGCCGCGCGGCCGGAGATCCTGGCGGCCGCGATCCCGGGGGCACGCTGGAAGGTCGTGGCCGGCGACCACCTCACGGCGCTGCGCTCGCCGGCCTACGTCCCGGCGCTGCTGGACTTCCTCGCAGCGCCCTGACCGCGCTCACGCGGCCTGCAGCTCAGCAGTCGTTGCTCATCTGCTTGTAGCCGACGTACAACCGGCCGTAGTAGCTGATGTCGACGGTGGTGCCGGTGTCGCCCACGGAGTTGCTGCCCCAGATCGGGAGACCGGAGATCGTGGTGTATATGACGAGGTTTCCGTCGTTCTGATACACAGCCTTCGTGGCGTTCCACCCGTACCCGTTGGTGTTCGAGGCCCAACAGACCTTGGTCGCGGAGTGGTCGGAGTAGCCCTTGTACAGAACGAGGTTTGCGTCGCTCTGCATGATGAGCCAGTAGGTCCATCCGCCGGAACCGGTTCGCTCAATGTAGTCGCTGGGCCAGAGCACGCCGCCGCGGTAGAGGGCGGAGCCCAGATTCCCGGCTGACGCCGGAGCCGCAGCTCCGAAGACGACCGCCACCGCAGCGACGAACGCGATGACGAGACCACAGACCCTGCTCCGTGTCCTGCGCACAGACCCTCCTGCCGTCGAGTGTGTCGTCATGATTGCCCGATGAGTTGCCGAAGATGATCGATGTGCGTCAGTGTCCCTGCGCGGCGTCAACGATCCAGCAGTCGGGCGCCGGGCGGACCCTGGAAGCTTCCAGGGTGTGCGGCCCGCACTCGGCGTGCGGACGGTCGTCCAGGGTCACCGGTCGGCCTACGACCGGCGACCGCATCGGCAGTCCGGCCGCGCCGGGTCTGGCACCGGGTGCGTCCGGGCGGGAACGCCGACGAAGAAGACGTCTGACCAGCTCACGAAAATGATCAGACGGCGTGCAGGATCGATGTAGCCCGGTTCGGATACCGTACGGCTCACGCCGGAATCCCGAAGAACGCAACCGCCGCAGCGGAAGGGGCCTTCGCCTGCCATGCCCGGATCGCCGACCACCGCGCCCAGACCCGTCCGTTTGAAGACCCAGGTGGTGGAGGACGAGTACCTAGAGCCAGGGTTCCTGTGCCTTGAGTGGAATGTGTGGCAACGCCGACAGGCGCCGTACCACGACCTCGCCCCCGGCGACCGAGTCGTGATGGTCAAAGGCGACATCGACACCGGCATTTTGACGTGGGAAGTCGAGGTCGTTGACGTCGTACGCGCCCAGTGTGTCGACATCGATGACGCGTGGAACCTGATCCGGCCGCTCGCCGCCGCGACCGGCACCGACGAGGACGTGTTCCGCGATGACGACTTCACCCAGCGGCTGCAAGACGGCAGCCACCACGTGCTCGGCTGGACCTACGCACCGGTCCGCTACATTGGCCAGCCCCGTATCCGTGGCGTCCATGACCTGCCGCGCACTGGATGGGCGCAGACTCCATACTTGACCATCGGCGGGCCCATGCAGCGCAGCACCACCGGGCAGGGTCGTGTTCAAGACGCTCACCTACGCCGCGAGATCGAACTCGCCGCGATGGCCCGCGCCCGACAGGAGCTACTCAACGACGGCTGGCAGGAAGGCGACATCCGGGACACGTCGGCGAGCCGCCCATACGACTTCGAAGTGGGACCGGAACGTAGCCCGGCCTTACGCGTCGAGGTGAAAGGCACCCTCAACGGCCCTGGTGACGTGATCGTCACCCCGAATGAGGTGGACTCAGCGCTCAACGGCGCGGTCACCACCGACCTCATGATCATTCACAATCTCGCAGCAACCCTTGACGGGGACGGTATGTGGCAGGTCACCGACGGTGTCCTGTGGCGCGAGACTGGCTGGGCACCTCGACCGGACCAACTGGTTCCCATCCAGTTCCAGTACCGACCGGACTACGACGCCTGACAGCCGGCCACGGCCGCCGAATCGATGGGGTATCCGGCGATCGGCAGGGCCTATCGAACGACGTCGCGCGTACACCGCCCAAGTGCGAACCTGGATGACGCCGGCCGACAGATCGTTGGTTCGCACACCTGCAACTTCTGCCCAACACGAACACCCAGGTAGAGCACCCGTGGAGCGGACGATGCACCATACGAACCGCACGATCTTGATTCGGGGTGAGCCGACATCGGCCCGAGACGGCCCTGACGCGATCCCGTCGAACGGCGCAAGGGCAGCGCCGAGCGAAGCGAAGCGTTGCCGCGCGAAGCGCGGCAACGGGGGGGGCAGGCGGCCGAGGCTGATCATCCGCTCGTCGCGAACGCGAAGTGCCTCCCGTGGGTCAGCCGAGACCGTGGTGGTGTGGGTGGCGGATCGGCCAGATGTCGTCCAGAGACCGTGCGCTGGTGTCGATTCCCTGGATGCCGACGATCCGCCACCGCCCATCCTGGTTCCTCGCGGCCTGGAAGTGGATGGCCAGCCGCTCGATCTCTGTCTCGCCCGCCCGACGCGAGAAGATCACCGCGATCGCCGCGCCCGCAAGATTGAAGACCGTCACCCGCGCATCCAGGACCACCGTGTTGGTATAGGCGGCTTCCCGTAGGCGCTCCTGCGTGCTCGCGAACCGACGGGTGACGTCGCGTGGCTCGGTGAGCCACTGGTTCATCGGCGGCAGACTCACATGCAGCGGACAATCCCAGAAGCCCAGGATGAACTCTGGACCGTCCTGGCGGGTACGGTTCACCACCGATTCCCACTGCATGAGGTAGTCGTCGAAGAACCAGCGAGTCACGTCTCTGCGTGTGTCTTCGACGTCGGAATGGTTTGCTGGCAGCGTCACCGGCAGCCTCCCTCGTCCTGACAGGCCCGGCCAGCTCCGGCTGACAGATTCGGGCAGTGCTGGCGGTCATGGGCCAAAGACCTTCTTCGGCTTCCCCATCGGCCGCCCCCCAAACTCGCGCTTCGATCCGGCCGAGGCAAGAAAATGCGGCATAGCCAGCCACGGTCGATCGGCACCTCGCAGTATTCGAGCCCGGCACTGGACGCCCACACAACCGACGAAAGGGTGTAAACACTCAAACAGGAAATCACGGCCCCGAAAGGGCGCTGGGACGGATCACTGACCTGATCGAGGATGAGCCGATCACGCTGCAGCAGGGCATGTTGGAGGGGCCATCTGCAGCATGCGCAGCGATGGCGACCGCAGCGCCACCGACAATGGGGGTGTGGGTGGCGAAGCCCCCACTGGGGAGCAGGCGAAGCCTGCGCGAGGAATCCCACCGGCGCCCGGCGAGCGGCCCCGAAGGGACCGCGAGCAGGGTCGACCCGCGTCGGTGGGGCGCCAGGGACTCGAACCATGGGCCTGCGGAGTTCCGGACCACGCCCTGACGGCGCCGCCGCAGCGCCCGCCGCCGGCCACCCACCACCGCGGCGCACATTGTGCCTGGTCGGTTGTCCCCGCGCAGATGTTGGAGTTGTGGCGGTTGGCAAACACGGACGTTCACGGAGTCTCCTGGCACCACAACTCCAAGATCGGGGCGCGATGGGCGCGCGACGGGGCGCGGGTCAGGCGTAGCGGCGCAGCTCCCGCTTCGCCAGGGAGCGGCGGTGCACCTCGTCGGGGCCGTCCGCGATGCGGATCGTGCGGGCCCGCGACCACAGGGCGGCGAGGGGCGTGTCCTGGCTGACACCGGCGGCGCCGTGCGCCTGGATGGCCCTGTCCAGGATCCACTCCACAGTGGACGGTACCGCGATCTTGATCGCCTGGATCTCGGTGTGTGCGCCGCGGTTGCCGACCGTGTCCATCAGCCACGCCGTCTTGAGCACGAGCAGGCGGGCCTGCTCGATGCGGACCCGGGACTCGGCGATCCAGTCCTGCACCACGCCCTGCGTCGCCAGCGGCGACCCGAACGCCACGCGGGCGGTGACCCGGCGGCAGGTGAGCTCCAGGGCCCGCTCGGCCATGCCGATGAGGCGCATGCAGTGGTGGATGCGGCCGGGGCCGA
>NZ_JBEXCY010000301.1:0-11570 GCF_040605515.1 Dactylosporangium sp. NPDC005572
CCTCGCCGCCGCCTATGCGGGACACACCTGGGGCCTCGGCCGCTGGTGGGCGAAACTGCCCTTCGTGCAACGCAACCGCTGGCTCATCTGACCCTGAACCCACAAACCGAAGCCCGGGGAACAACCTCCCCGGGCTTCCCGCGTCTGCGGCGCCGGACGAGCTGGTGTGTGAAGATTCAGTGCACGCCCTCGATCCGAGCCTGATCGGGTCGGCAGGATGTCACCATGCCGGACACCCCAACAAGCGACGCCTCCGCGCGGATCTGGGCATTCCATCTGGTCGTCGTTTCGGTGGCAGGCGGCATGTTCTGGTCCGTGAGCTACCCGGGCATCCACTTCTTCCTGTTCGCGGCCAGCGCCTGTGCCTCCGTGCTCGTCGCCTGTTTCTGGCTCGGGTGGATCATCTACGTCGGCAGCACCAGAGGCGGGTGGAAAAGATGGTTCCTGATCGGACCAGCCATCGGCGCACTCACCGTGGTGCTCCTCGCCGCCGGCGCGCCGGTCAAGCTGCGGTGGGCGGCCAGCCAGGGCGCGTTCGCCACCGTCGTCGCCGGACACCCGATCCCACCCCCGGGCAGCGCATGGAAAAGCTTCGCCGTGCCAAGCCGGTTGGGCCTCTACAGCATCACAAGCGCCGACTGGGTGCCCGGCGGGGCGATCTTCTACGAAGCCAACGGCGCCATGTTCGATGACGCCGGCTTCGCCTACCTGCCCGGCGGGCCAACCAGGGAACTCAACACCGGCCTGTTCGAGAACCCCAGGTTCCGACACCTCGGCGGAGGCTGGTACAGCTGGACCGCCAGCTGGTAACGAACGAACCCAGCGCGTCAGTTGGTGGGTGCAGTCAGGTCGATGTCTCGCTGCTCCGGCTGTCCGGCCTCGTCGTCGGGGTTCTCGACAACCTCTCCATCTATGACCTGCACAATGACGACTCGCAGCGTCGGGTTCGTCAGCTCCAAGCTGGCGAGGTGCTTCTGCAGCCTTTTCGCCATGGGAAGAAACGTCGCAAGGGTGAGCCCACCGGACACGACAGCCCCGACGACGGGGACGATCTTCGCAACGCTCTTGGCAAAGACCTGCTTTGTCATCTGAACGCCGAGGTAGCTTGCGACCTTCTTCACCACCGGGTAGATCACACCCTTGGTGAGGGCCTGCTGGGGCAGCTTCCTGACCACCTGCTTCGCGATCATGCTCGAAGCCCTGGTCACCGCCACGTTCGCCGATTGGGCACCGAACATCACGCCCAGAAAGAGGGTGAGCATCCCTTTGGTCGCGTCGTCGAGGTCTTCGCCGTCGTCGGAGAACAGATCCGGCCAGCTGTAGATGTATGCGAGCTTCTGTGCGATCCGGAGCACATGGCCGAAATACTGGGCCAGGTCCGCAGGTACGACGGCAATCATGCCGACAAAACCGGGTATCCCGGCCGCGGCGGAGAGCGCGGTCACCTTGGCGGTTTCGAACCTGATCGACTCGTTCGCCGCCCGGTCGAGGACTTCAAGGGGGATGCCAGCCGCCGCGGGGGTCTCAGCGATCGCTGCGGCGATCTCCTCTTCGGAGCAGTAGCGCGCCAACGCACTTCTGAGGTACGCCGCTCTGTTGATGCGCACACCCGGCAGCCTCGCCGAGGCCCCCAGCACTGCGGCGAAGCGCGACTCCGAGTTCTCGACAACTTCGCTCGCGGTCATAGCGCCGAAAACTACAGCACCTGGTACGCGGCCCGGTAGACCCCAAACTTGTTCGTTCCGGGCAGAAAATGAATAACGTGCCTCCCGTCCTCAGTTGACCCCGGTGCCGACTCTGCAACGTGGGCCGGCCACGGAACCACGTCCCTCAAAAGTCGTCACCGTCAGCTTCAGCACAGTTGCTTACCACCCGCCCGATGCCAATGCAGCAAAACGGCTCACATATATCGAGGGACTCGGATATCCATTGCGGGCTGCCGCAACCATCCTGTGGCCCGCTCGATGTCGACCCAATTGTGGGCGATTCCAGAAACGTCGCGATCTGTTGGCAACCGATTGGATGGTCAGTGGCGCTGCAGGCGTGGCGCCACGAGCGTGTAGACCCCGCCGAGCAGCAGGCCGTACATGAGATGGCCCATCAGGCCTTGCCAGGCGGTGGCGTTGAAGATGAACACGTCCGTGCCGAGCCAGGCCGGCATGAGCAGCAGCGTCCCGAGCACCCACCACACGGCCGCGTAGCTCATGCCGATCACGGCCGATGTGACCGGGGTGGTGGCCCAGCGGGCGAAGAGGATCGCAAACGTGGTGCCGATGAACGCCGAAATGGCCAGGTGCACCAGCCACCCGAGGGCCACCGAGGTGCTGCCGACAAGCATGGCCACGATCGCGATCATGCCCATCATCTGCATCAGAACGCCGAACATGATTCCACCGACGAGCCCGCCGGCGACCCCTGCCGCGATTCGGGCTGGCAGCGTGGTGGCCGTGGTAGGTGGAGCGGGTACGGTCGTCACGGTTCATCCTCCTTCTGCCTGGTATCCCGCCGACCGTAAAGCCGACCTGTCGGTCAGATCCTTCGGTGACCGTCGACACACTTCGGCGGTTCACCCTCACGGTCGGTGCCTCATCCGGGTGACCGGACTCCACGGGTAGAAAAAGCGCTCATCGCCGCAGCCAGGGCACCGCGTCGCTGCACCCGGAGCCCGACAACCGCCGTATGCGCTGACCGTAGACGGCCTGGCCGCAGCGCACCTCGGGTGGCCGTTCTGCCCGGCAGACGGGTGGGTGGGCACGGTCGTTCCCCGGCCGGCTCTCGATGGCGTAGTCAGACAGGCAGCCAGTCTTGTCTACGGATCTTCGAAGCGACCGTGTCTCGGGCGCCGTCGTGCTCTCCGTAAAGGCGGCTGACGCCTCACCGTTGCCGGACGACGGCTACCGGGCAACCGGCGTGGTGGATCGCGGCCTGGCTCACCGATCCCAGCAGCAACCCGGTGAACCCGCCCCGGCCCCGGGAACCGACGACGAGCAGGTCGGCGCCCGCGGCCCGGTCGGTGAGGGCCGGGGCCGCTCGGCTGCTCACGACGGCCGGCCGGAAGTCGACGTCCGGGTACTTCTCCGCCCACCCGCCGGCCATATCGGCCAGCGTGCGCTCGTGCCCCTCGCGCACCGACTCGGCGTCGGCAGCCGGCGGCCACATGCCGCGGGCGGGCCCGGTGGATGCCGGCCACTCCTGCACGAGTACGGCGGTCAGGCCGATGCCACGGTACGACGCCTGCTCGAACGCGAAGTGCAGCGCCTCGTCGGCGTCGTTGGAGCCGTCGACCCCGACGACCACCCGGCCCGCCTCGGGGCCGGGCCGCCGCTCGTCGTGGCGCACGATGACGACCGGGCAGTGGGCGTCCGCGGCGAGCTGCACGCCGACCGAGCCCAGCAGCAGCCCGGTGAAGCCGCCAAGCCCCCGGTTGCCGACCACGACGACCCCGGCGTGCTCGGAGGCCTCGATCAGTGCCGGGGCCGCCGACTGCACCGCCGTGGCGGTGGTGACACGGACGCCGGGCGCGGCGGCCTCGGCCCGGGCCGCCGCTTCGGTGAGCAGTTGCGTCGACACCTCCTGCAGGCCCTCCTCGTACGGGGCGATCACCGTCGGGGCGAGCGGCGCGTAGACCATCGGCTGCACGAACGCGTTCATGATGTGCAGCGGCCGCGCACGTCTGGACGCGTCCGCCGCCGCCCAGTCCACCGCGTCGAGACTCGGCTTCGAACCGTCAACGCCGACGACGACGCTCTGCTCCGCAAGCATGAGGACCTCCAGGTGCCCGGGTGTCTGGTCCCTATCAGCGTTGCTCGGCCGCGGGTGAGCGGTGGAGGGGATCGGCCAGGACCGCTCCTACCCGCCAGGCACCGCAGCGGCTCGGGTGCGCGCGACTGACCCCTGAACGAATCCAGCCGAGATGGAGAGTCACGACCCCACCGAACGCGAGCGAAGCGAGCCCGCCCGCGCAAGCGGCAAGGGGGTGCGGGTGGCGAAGCCCCCGCCCGGAGCGAGCGAAGCGAGCGCGGAGAACACCACGAGCTGGAAGCGAATCAGGCGCAGCCTGCATGAGCAGACTGCGCCTGAACTCGTGGGCGATACTGGGATCGAACCAGTGACCTCTTCGGTGTGAACAAGGTCAACTCGGTCCGCCTGGCTGGGTCGAATCGCGAAACGCCTGGTCAAGGCGCTGGTCTGCGTTGGTTTGCGATGGTCGTTCTGGGGGTCATTCGCATGATCGTCTCCCAGATCTCTCCCAACCGGCCAACGGCGGCGACGCGAAGCGTCCCGCCGAACCACACCTCCCCTGCATGGCATCCCGTCGCGCAGGCTCGCCCCGGCCGGGCCGTGGTCGCCCGCGCCGGACTCGCCGCAGGCGACCGCGAAGCGGCTTGGTCTGGCGCGGGCGGGCGCGGTCTGGCTGCCTTCGGTGCGCGGCGGGAAGCCATGCACCTACCGCAACCACCCACGGCCGGCATCCCGGAGCGTCGGGTCCAGGGCGGACTGCCCTGGCCGCCGGAGGCCGAACCCCGGGTGCAGGGCCGGAGGCCCTGCCCGCCGGAGGCGCTGCCGTGTTGACGACCGGCGGCGCGCACGATCACGATAAGACGATGTCCGGTAGGCTGCCGATCTCGAACATTGGCAACGAGCCGCTAGAGCTGACTGTGCAGCCGTTCCTCTTCGCTGACGTACATGGTCGTTGCGACTACCGTATGCCGCCCGGCGCCCGCTGGCAGATCGTGTCCGACAGGAACCTGGACGTCGAGATCGAAGCGGGGTACCCGTATCTCATTATCTTTGTCCATGGCGGCGTCGACTTCGAGGTGACCGACGAGAACGGCGTGGTCCAAGACTTCGCCGACCCGGGCCAGCTGGACCGGAACTGAGCATGCGCATCTGCCCTTCGCCGGAAGCGCTGTCCGGGTAGCCGGATGGACAGTGAGTGCCCAGCGTTGCCGGACACGGCGGACGCTGGGCTTCGTCGTGCCCGTTGGAGTGCCGCACGGTCCGGGGTCGGCGCGCCGGGAGCGCAGCGGCAAGGCGCGCCGTGCCCCGGACCGTGCGTGCGGCCCGCTTGCGGGCCGCCTTGAAGACGTATGGAAAGTTCTCACCTGAGATGGAGCTGGAGCTTATGCTTGACACGGCGGCCTCGGCTGATGGTTGACACCCGGTCGACCCGGTCCTCGTTTCTCCTGTGAATTCAGGCGGGAGGGACCGGGTGGGACTTGCGGAGTTGAGCGTTATGGAGCAACGGTTCCACGGGGTAATGGAGTGCCTGGGCGGCACACCCAAAACCGAAGTTGCCGCTCGGTACGGCGTTTCCCGCCAGACAGTGCACAGCTGGTTGGCTCGATACGCGGCGGGCGGGATCAGGGCGTTGGAGGACCGGTCGCACCGGGTGCGTCGTTGTCCGCACCGCGTGGACGCGTCGGTGGAGGCGTTGGTGTGCGAGTTACGTCGTGACCATCCGAGGTGGGGTCCGCGCCGGTTGCGGTTCGAGGTCGGTCGCCGGGGCGTATCGCCGCTTCCTGCCCGGGCCACGGTGTACCGGATACTGCGCCGTAACAACCTGGTCGCCGGCGTGCCGCGTAAGCGGCGGCGGGAGGATTACCGGCGGTGGGAAAGGCCCGAGCCGATGGAGCTGTGGCAGATGGACATCGTCGGCGGCGTGCTACTGGCTGATGGCACCGAGGCGAAGGTGGTCACCGGGCTGGATGACCATTCCCGGTACTGCGTCATCGCCACCGTCGTCCGGCGGGCGACCGGCCGTGCGGTCTGCTCGGCGTTTGCCGCTGCCCTGGTCAAGTTCGGGGTGCCGGGTGAGGTGTTGACTGACAACGGGAAACAGTTCACCGGCCGGTTCACCAAGCCGCGTCCGGGTGAGGTGCTGTTCGAGCGGATTTGCCGGGAGAACGGCATCGTGGCCCGCAACACCAAGCCGCGCTCGCCGACCACGACCGGGAAAGTCGAGCGCTTTCACCAGAGCCTGCAGGGTGAATGCCTGACCGGGCATATCTTCGCCAGCGTGGAGGCTGCTCAGGCCGCGGTAGACGTGTTCGTCGCCGAGTACAACTACAACCGACCACATCAGGGCATCGACGACGCGTTCCCCGCCGACCGGTTCCACCGCCCCAACCCGGACCGGGACAAAGACCGAAGCTGCCGCCCCGCCTCCGAGGATCCCGTCCGGGCTGCTGCCGCCCACCCCGCCGCTCGCGGCTGCCCAGCCGGTGGAGTCAATTGATCAGGCGTCCACCACGGTGGCTGGCCGGTCGCAGCCAGTGCAGGTCGACCGGGTCGTGCCCGCCTCCGGCAACCTGATGATCGCCAGGCAACAGGTCTGGCGCGGCCCAACCCGCGCTGGCCTGCCCATCACTGTGTGGGCCGATACCGACCGGCTGCACGTCCTCACCGCCGATGGGGCCAGGATCAAGAGTTGCCCATCCCGGCTATCCCAACGCGACCTGGCCCGTCTCCTCGCCGATGGTGGCCGCCCCGCCGGCCCCTCCCCGCTGCCCGCCGTGACCGCGGACCTGTCGGCGGTGGAGGTGGACCGCGTCGTCAACGGCTGCGGCGGGATCAGCATCAGCGGTCGGCAGATCAGTGTTGGCATGCCGCTGGTCGGCCAACGCGTCCGGGTCCGGCTCGATGGCGTCCTGCTGCATGTGATCGACGAGCAAAATCAGCTGCGCCGGACCCTGCGCTGCCCGCTGCCGCCGAGCGCCTGTGCCCGCATCCGTGACGCCCGGCCCGCCTCCACGATCGCACCGCCCGCCGTCAGTCCGGATGTGGAACGGGTGGTTTCCATCAACGGCAGCATCCAAGTCGCTGGGCAAAAGATTCAGGTGGGCGTTGTGCACGCCCGCAAGCTCGTGTCCGTCGCCGTGGACGAGCACACCGTCACCGTCTATGACAACGACACTCCAATCAAAGCCGTCCCGCGCCGCAGCACCACCGACCTCAACCGGACCAAAGCCAGCCACCAGATCGTTCGCCAACGGGATCCGGCACCGCGCTAGATCTCCTCGTCCTGCGCCCAGTCCTCCCAACGCACGTCACGCAAGCCGGCGGGGATGTCCCGGCCGGCCGGTACCGTTGCGTTGTCTTGAAACCAGACGATCACCAGCCGTGAGTAGTGCAGCACCGGGTCGAAGCCTGGATTGATCGGGCCGGACGAGAACCTGCCCATGCAGATGACCGCCGGGAGCAACTCCAGAGGCCCGAACGGCGATGCCGTCCCCGAGTCTTGCTCCGGCCGGGTTCTGAGCGGCTCGACGACATGGACCGGCGCGTGCGGCAGCAACCGACCGGCCTGTTCTGCCAAGCCCGCGACTTTCATGTCGTTGAGCCGGGCCATCGGATATCCCTCGATCAACCCGCCGTAGGTCGACTTCAGGTGCAGTTCAGAGAGCTTGATCTCTCGTCCCGAGCCAAGTTCCATACGCGCAAGAACCACGGCCGGTAAGCCTACCGATGCTCGTACCATCAACCCCAACAGCACCCGACCACTATTCGATCATGACCAGACGTCAAGGATCGTCCGAGGCCGATCCGTCAAGCTTCATGTGAGACCAGGCAGATGGAGCTGGAGCTGGACTTGGCGACGGGGCTGACATGGGTAATGGCGGTCCGCGTTAGGCGCCGCTCGGGTAGGTCTGAAGTGTGCCGCGGTCGTGCTGCGTCCTCGCCCGATCGGGGGAAGCGGTCTGGTTAGCGCATCGATGCAATTGACGCCATGACGGCTGAGCAGGGACGGATGAGTGCATTCAAGCGAGCGCGGCCCGGGTCGGTACGGGAATCCGTTCATCGCGGATGGGGATGGGTGCTTGCTCGCTGGTCGTGGCTGTCGTGGCTGCTGGCCGTCTCCTTCGTCGTCGCGGGTGCTGCTTCGCTCGGCCCGGGCTGGTGGGGGCGTGTCCTGTTGGGGGTCGGTTCCGCTGCGGTTCGGCACTGGTTGCCGGTCCTGCTGTTCGGGGTCAGCGGGGCTGTGCTGGTGGCGTCGGCGGTGCGGGGGTTGCATCGGTGGCGGGTACGCCGGGGGCAGCGGAAGCCGGTCACGGTATGGCTGCCGTTGTCGGCGCACATCGGTGGGCTGCTGCTGGCGGCGATCGTGGTCGCGGTAGGCCTGGGCGGGCTGCTGTGGTTGGCGCTTGGTGGACCGCGGGTGGGTGGACTGCCGTCTGCGCCGTCGACCGGGTCCGGGGCGGGTGCGCCGGTCCGGGGGCGCAACGCGGCGGGCCGGGCTGACGCGTGCTGGGTGCCGGTCGCGCCGAACCTGACGCCGCACGGCCTGCGGCACACGTACAAGACCATGATGCTGGAGCTGGGCACGCTGCCGGTGGTCATGGATGAGCAGATGGGGCACGAGGACGGCTCGATCCAGGGCCGGTACTCGCACGCGACACCGGAGATGCGGCGGCGGCTGCTCGACGGCCTGACGGACCTGTGGCGCTCGGCGCTGGAGGTGCGACGGGGCGTGCACGCGGGGTCGCCGGTTGCTGTGCTCGACCGGCTGCTACGGGAGGAGTCCACGTCATGAACGCCGCAAGATCGTCTCCCAGAATTCTCCCCAGAGGGTCGGGGCGACACGAAAACGGCCGGAAGCCTGTGGGGCTAACCGGCCGTGAACTGGGGTTTTGCGGTGGGCGATACTGGGATCGAACCAGTGACCTCTTCGGTGTGAACGAAGCGCGCTCCCGCTGCGCCAATCGCCCGCGTGCACGGAACTCTACCCGATGCGTTGACCGGTGTGCACCCCGGGGCCAACGTCGAAGGTGCGCTCGCCTCCGTGGACCTCCCACATCGGCACTGCGGTGAGCCCCTGGGTTTGTCGTACGGGCCGGGGGACGGCGGCCGACGGGCGACGGGTGTCACCTGGACAGCGGGCTGCCGAACATCCGGCAGCAGATCGGCGGGCTGTGGATTACGTACCAGTCGTGCGACCGCGTCCGCCCCAGCCATACTCCGGAGGGGTCGCGGTGGGGCTGACAGTAGGCTGAGTCTCCTATGGCCCGTTACGCACTGCTCATCCTGCCGTCGACCAATCGCGTGTACGCCGACGCCTCCGTCGGGCTGACCCGCGCTGAGCTTGCCGCCTTTGGCCGCGTTCTGCGGGAACCGCCGCAGAAGGTCGAGGAGGAGACGATCGCTGGCGTTCCGTACGTGACGTTCGAGGTCGAGGGCCTCGGCGAGCGGGACGTGGCGCTGCTGTCGAACCTCTCCGCCGCCTACGCGCTGTTCGAGCTTCAGGGTGACCTGTTGCGGCCCGTCGCGTTGCGGGCGCTCGACCGGTTCGACGACGACCTGCTCACGATTCAGAAGTACCAGGGAAAAACGAATGAGCTCTTCACCAAGCTGCTCCTGAACGTCACGCTGCTCGCGACGGACTTTGCCGGGGAGCTTCTGGAGCGGCGGTTCCGGGTGCTCGACCCGCTGTGTGGCCGCGGTACCACACTGAACCAGGCGATCATGTATGGCTTCGACGCCGCCGGGGTGGACCGCGACCAGAAGGACTTCGAGGCGTACGCCACGTTCATCCAGACCTGGCTCAAGCGTAAGCGGATCAAGCACCGCGCCGAGGTCGGCCCGGTGCGGCGCAACCGCCAGGTCGTCGCGCGCCGGCTGCAGATCGACCTCGCCGCCGACAAGGACGAGTACAAGGCGGGCCGGACCCAGGCCCTCGACGTGGTGAACGCCGACACGGTCCGCGCGGGCGAGTTCTTCAAGCCGGCGACGTTCGACGTCATCGTGGCCGACGCGCCGTACGGCGTGCAGCACGGCAGCCGGACGGCCGGCAAGGGCCTGACCCGCGACCCGGGCGACCTGCTCACCGAGGCGGTCCCGGTGTGGGCCGACCTGCTGCGCCCGGGCGGCGCGATGGGCATCTCGTGGAACACGTTCGTGGCCCGCCGCGAGGACGCCGCGGCCGCGCTCACCGGCGCGGGCCTGCAGGTCGTGGAGGAGGAGCCGTACCTGTCGTTCCGCCACCGCGTCGACCAGGCGATCATGCGCGACATCCTGGTGGCCGTGAAGCGCTGACGGGCCATGCCTGCTCGGTCAGCCCGGGGGGACGGTATGACGCCATCCCGTCAGCGCGCAGCGGGACTCGGTGAAGGCGACGGCGGCGACGACGGTGACGGAGCGCCGGACGAGCCTGACGGCGACGGCGTCTCCATGGTCGGCGGCTGCTGCGGTTGCGAGCTGGTTGGGCGCAGCGTGACGATCGTGACGGCCACCAGCAGGAGCGTCGCGGCGACCCAGCCGGCCCGTCGCAGGAACATGGACGCCGGACGGCGCACCGGCACCGCGGTCGGGGGGACCGCCGGCCGCAGTCGCTCCGGGGTGACTCGGGCGGCCTGTGCCGCGAGTGCCGAGCGCAGGCGCCGCTCAATGTCGGCGTTCATCGTCGCGACTCCGACAGCGCGTCACGCAGGATGGTCAGCGCGCGGTTGGCCGTCGACTTGACGGTGCCGCGCGATACATGCAGCACCTCGGCGATCTCCCTTTCGGACAGTTCCGACCAGTACCGCAGCACCACCACCTGGCGCTGCCGGACGGTCAGCCGCGCCAGTGCCGCCAGTACCTCCTGGTCGTCCTCCGGCAGCAGGGCCTCGTCCTCCGCGGCGGGCGCGGGTGGCGGTGGCGGCGGCACGTAGGCGCGGGCAGTGCGGCGCCGGCGCAGTACCGATCGTGCCGCGTTCATCACCCCCGCCGTGAGGTACGCGTGCGGATCGGCAACGGTGCGCAGGTCCGCGCCGTGCCGCTGATACAACGCGGCGAACACGTCCTGCACGACATCCTCGGCGGTGGGCAGGTCGTCAACCATGAGGACGGCCAGCCGTACCAGGCTGAGCCGCCGCGCGTGGTACAGCTCGTTGATCGCCGGCGGACCGTCCCGCTGCGGGGTGCCCCGGGAAGTGGACGCGCCGAACACCACGCAGCGCAGCACGCGCAGCAGCGGCCAGGGCAGGCGGAACGTGAGCGTCATGGTTCTCGCAGGTCAGGGGACAGGCACGCGACGATACCGCGGGGCCGAGCCGGGGTCACCGTAGCGGCGACGGCGATGGCAGGACCGACGACGACCGCGGCACCGGTGACGGCAGAACCGACGACGACTCCGGCACCGGCGACGGTAGAACCGACGACGACTCCGGCGACGGTGACGGCAGGACCGGCGACGATTCCGGCGACGGCAGGAGCGACGACGACCGTGGCACCGGCGACGGCAGCGGAGCGTCGTCGGCGAACGCGACGGCGGACACGGCGCCGATCGCGGCGACGGTAGCCGCGCACACGACGTAAGCAACGGTACGAACCTTCAGGCGCATCACGGCACTCCAGTGGATGAGGTACGGCTTTCGCAGCGATAGACGCACGACGCCACTGAAGGTTGGCTCCGCGATAGTGACGTGGATCACGGGGGCGGATGCTGATGCGTTGAAGCCCGGGGAGGTTGTTCCCCGGGCTTCGGTTCGTGGGCTCGGTTTCAGATGAGCCAGCGGTTGCGTTGCACGAAGGGCAGCTTGGCCCACCAGCGGCCGAGGCCCCAGGTGTGTCCCGCATAGGCGGCGGCCAGC
>NZ_JBEXCY010000302.1:0-11301 GCF_040605515.1 Dactylosporangium sp. NPDC005572
GCTGCGGGCCGGCGCCTCCGCCGGCAGGCTCGGCCCGGCCAGCAGCGCCACGGCCGTCACCACCGCTGCCACCAGCGTCGCCGCGGCGGCGGCCGTCGCCGTCTGGCGGAGCCGGCGGCCGCGGTCGACGCGGCGGGTCACCTCAGCCAGGGTCAGCTCGGCCAGGGTCACCTCGGCCAGGGTCGCCTCCGCCTCGGCCGCCGCCGCATAGCGGGACGGCACCAGCTCCCGGCGCAGCAGCGCCTCGACCTCGTCCAGCGGGCGGTTCACGGCAGCCTCCTCCCGTCGACGCTCGCCGGGTCGCCCAGGGCCGCGCGCAGCCGCAGCAGCGCGCGGTGGCGCAGCGCGCGGACCGCGCCCGGGCGGCGGCGCAGGATGCGGGCGATGGAGGCGTCGTCGTGGTCGTCGTAGTACGTCAGCGCGACCACCGCCCGCTGCGGCGGGGACAGCTGCCGCAGGGCCGCCCGCAGGAGCTCCAGGTCCTCCACCCGCTCGTACGCCGGGTCGCGGGCCGGGTCAGCGACCGCGAGGACCGGGAGCGACCGCCGCCACAGGCGGGCGCGGCGCAGCGCGCTCAGATGGAGGCGGACCATCGTCGTGCGCGCGAAGGCCGATGGGTTGCCGGCCGGGTCGACCCGGTCCCACACCCGCGCCAGCCGGACCAGCGTGTCCTGGACCAGGTCCTGTGCCTGGTGGCGGTCGCCGGTCAGCACGTAGGCGTACCCGGACAGCGCGGCCAGGTCGCGGCGCACGAAGCTGGCGAAGTCCATCGCACCTCCCTGCGGCTCCATACGCACCGCACGGGGCGCACGTTACGGGAGGGACGCGGTCCAGCCGGCGACGCGGGCGGCCAGCGGGTCGCCGTTCTTCGCCCACGTGAAGTGGTCGATGCGGGTGCCCGCCTCGGCCGCGGAGTAGTGCTCGCGGCGGACCTCGGCCGACGTCAGCTTCGAGGTCAGGCGGTCGACCGTGGGGGCCGGGGTGTACTGGTCGCCCTCGACGTCGACCGCCAGGACCGGGGTCGTCACCCGGGCCAGGGCCGCCTCCACGTCGACGCCGGCGACCGGGCGGTAGCGGCCGGCGCGGGCGGTGTACGCCCAGTCGCCGATCACGCCCCGCGCCTGGCGGCCGCCGAAGACCCAGCCCGGCCAGTAGCGCAGCACGGCCGAGCCCGCGGCCAGCGTCTGGGTCATCGCCAGGATCTGCGGGCCCCGCGACGGATAGCTGCGCCAGTACGGCAGGCCGACCGCGAGCAGGGCCAGCCCGGCGACGTCGGACGACGCGCCGCGCAGCGCCAGGTGCAGGGCGCACAGCTGGCCGCCCAACGAGTGCCCGATGAGCACCGTGCGGCGGCCGGCCCGGGCCGGCTTCAGGTGCTCGAGCACCGCGTCCACGTCGTCGGCGAGCTCGGCGAAGCCGTAGCGGGACCTGGAAGAGGCCCGGGGCGTGCTGGCGCCCGTCCCGCGCAGGTCGGCCACCGTCACGGCAACGCCGTGGGACGCCAGCGAGGCGGCGAACGAGCGGTAGTAGCGGGCCGGGACGCCCATCGCCGGCCACAGGACCGCGAGCGTCGGCGCGTCGTCCGGCGCAGGCGCGAACGTGTGCAGCGCGAGCCGGTCGGTGCCGCGATCGAGGAGCTCCTCCATACGACCGTAGGGTAGAGGTAGGAGGTTACTCGCGGGTAAGAAGTGTGACCCGGACTACTGTGCTGGACGTGAAACCTCTCGATCTGTCGCAAATGCGCCTACCCGGCGCGCCGACCCTCAGCCCCGACGGGACGATCGCCGTCGTGTCCCTCACCCGGCTCGACCTCGGCGCCGACCAGTACACCTCCCAGCTCTGGCGCATCCGCACCGACGGTGACGAGGAGCCGGTCCAGCTCACCTACGGCTGGCACGACAGCGCACCGCGGATCTCGCCCGACGGCCGCTGGCTGGCGTTCCTGCGGGCGACGAAGGAGAAGGGCAGCCGGGCCGGCGGCGACAAGGCCGAGCACGACGCCGCGCCCCAGCTGTGCGTGATGCCGCTGGCCGGCGGCGAGGCGCGGCGGCTGACCGACCTGCCGCTGGGCGCGGGCGCGCCCGCCTGGTCACCCGACGCCACGCGGCTGGCGTTCTCCGCTCGTGTACCGCAGCAGGGCCGCTACGGCACCGGCAAGACCGGCGACGGCGACAAGATCGGGCCCGACGGCGAGCCGCCGCGCCGCCTCACGCGGCTCTTCAGCCGCGTCGACGGGCTGGGCTTCCTGCACGACCGCCCCGCGCACCTGTTCGTGGTGGCGCTCGACGGCACCGTCACCCAGCTCACCGAGGGCGAGCGCAGCCACGGCGACCCGCGCTGGAGCCCCGGCGGCGACTGGCTCACGTTCGTCTCCGAGCAGCACGACACCTGGGCCGACGACGTGGCCGGGGACGTGTGCGTGATCCCGGCGGCGGGCGGGGAGCTGCGGGTGCTCACCGGCACCACGCTGACGCCGGCCCTGCCGCACTTCACGCCCGACGGCGCGAGCGTGGTCTTCACCGGCAACCCGGCGGGGGAGGGGCGGGTCGACCCGACCATGCGCCACGAGTCGCTGTGGTCGGTGCCGGTCGTCGGCGGGGAGGTGCGGCAGCTGCTGGACAACGAGACCTACACGCTGGCCTCGCCGGGCGGCGACATCGCCGTCACCGACGCCGGTGTGCTCTTCACGAACGAGCATCGCGGTGCGGTACAACTGCTGCTTGTGCCCTTCGACGGGGGAGCACCCGAGGTCCTCGTCGACGGGGAGCGGCAGGTCGCCGGCTTCGCGTCGGCGGGGGAGACCCTGGTGGCGACGATCGCCGGGCCGGCCGACTGGGGCGAGGTGTACGCCGGCGAGCGCCGCCTCACGAACTTCAGCGCCGGCTTCCCGGTGCTGGAGCAGACCGAGCTCACGGCGAGCGCCCCCGACGGCTACCCGGTGCACGGCTGGGTCGTGCGGCCCGCGGGGGAGGGTCCGCATCCGGTCCTGCTGATGATCCACGGCGGGCCGTTCGCGCAGTACGGCTGGCGGCTCTTCGACGAGGCCCAGGTCTACGCCGGCGCCGGGTACGCGGTCGTCTACGGCAACCCGCGCGGCTCCTCCGGCTACGGCGAGGCGCACGGCCGCGCGGTCGTGGGCAACGTCGGCGAGGTGTCGGCGGTCGACCTGCTCGCGCTGCTCGACGCGGCGCTCAAGGCGCCCGACCTCGACGGCTCGCGGGTCGGGGTGCTGGGCGGCTCGCACGGCGGGTTCATGACCACGTGGCTGGCGGCCCACCACGGCGAGCGCTTCAAGGCCGCCGTCTCCGAGCGCGCGGTGAACGCGATCGACAGCTTCCAGGGCTCGTCGGACATCGGCTGGTTCTTCGCCGAGTCGCTGTACCGCGACGACTTCGCCCGGCAGAGCCCGCTCACGTACGCCGACCGCATCACGACCCCGATGCTGATCGTGCACTCCGAGCAGGACTGGCGCTGCCCGGTCGAGCAGGCGCAGCGGCTGTTCGTGGCGCTCAAGCAGCGCGGCACCCCGGTCGAGTTCCTGCTGTTCCCGGGCGAGGGGCACGAGCTGTCGAGGTCGGGCCGCCCGTCCCACCGGCTGGCCAGGTTCGACGCGATCCTGGACTGGTTCGCCCGCCACGTCTGACCCCTCCTCGCCGCCCCGCGGCGCCGATCTCGCGGCGCCGCGGGGCGTGCTGGCGTGGGGGTTACGCGGCGAGGAGCTCGGCGATCTGGACCGCGTTCAACGCGGCGCCCTTGCGCAGGTTGTCGTTCGAGACGAACAGGCTCAGGCCGTGGTCGACCGTGTCGTCGACGCGGATGCGGCCGACGTACGACGGGTCGGCGCCCGCCGCCTGCAGCGGGGTCGGGACCTCCGTCAGCACGACGCCGGGGGCGCTGGACAGCAGCTCACGGGCGCGCTCGACCGAGATCGGCCGGGCGAACCGGGCGTTGATCGACAGCGAGTGGCCGGTGAAGACGGGCACGCGCACGCAGGTGCCCGACACGCGCAGGTCCGGGATCTCGAGGATCTTGCGGCTCTCGTTGCGCAGCTTCTGCTCCTCGTCCGTCTCGAACGAGCCGTCGTCGACGATCGAGCCGGCCAGCGGGAGCACGTTGAACGCGATCGGGGCGACGAACTTCTTCGGCTCCGGGAACTCCACGGCCGAGCCGCTGAAGGCGAGCGCCGCGGCGCCGTCGGCGACCTTGCGGACCTGCTCGTCGAGCTCGGCGACGCCGGCCAGGCCGGCACCGGAGACCGCCTGGTAGGTCGCGGCGACGAGGGAGAGCAGCTGGGCCTCCTCGTGCAGCGGCCGCAGCACCGGCATGGCCGCCATGGTGGTGCAGTTGGGGTTGGCGATGATGCCCTTCGGCCGGTTGGCGGCGGCGTGCGGGTTGACCTCGGCGACCACCAGGGGTACATCGGGATCCATGCGCCAGGCGGAGGAGTTGTCGATGACGACGGCCCCGTCGGCGGCCACCTTGGGGGCGAGCTCCTTGGACGTGCCCTTGCCCGCGGAGAACAGCACGATGTCCAGCCCGGTGTAGTCCGCGGTCGCCGCGTCCTCCACCAGGACCTGTCCGTCCTGCCAGTCGATGGGCCGCCCGGCGGAGCGGGCGGACGCGAACAGACGCAACTCGTCCACGGGGAACTGCCGCTCGGCCAGGATGTGGCGCATGACGCTGCCGACCTGCCCGGTGGCCCCTACGATGCCGATCCTCATGGGCGCGAGGGTACCCGCTGGGAACCGCGCTTTCGATGCGATTTGCCGCACTCCCGACGCCCTAACCAGGGCAAACGCTCTCTTCTTGCGGTGTTCTGCTGGTCGTGTGCGAAGCGTTGTCGAGCGCGACCCGCATTTCCGGGGAAATTAGTCCGCGTCGGGCAGGCCGATCGCGAACGCCTCCTCCAGGTCGTGCTTCGAGTAGGCGCGGAACGCGATGTGGGTGTCGGTGTCCACGACGCCCGGCACCTTCGAGATCCGGTTGGCGATCACCTCGGCGATCTCCTCGTACTGCCGGACGCGCACCATCGCGATGAGGTCGGTGTTCCCGGCGACGGAGTACACCTCGCTGACCCCGTCGAGGTTGGCGATGTTCTCGGCCACCTCGGGGATCGAGTCGGTCGCGCAGTCGATGAGGACGATCGCGGTGATCACCTGGGTGCTCCTTCCAGCATGTGGACATCGGCCATGCTAGTGGGCGGGGACGGTCAGCTCCCGGCCGACCCGGATCGCGTCGGTCAGCGTTTCGCCCGCCGCGACCACCCCGCCGGGCCACACGACGCCACGGGTGACGTCCCCTTCGACGACGGCTCCCGCACCCACGACCGCGCAGGTCAGGTTTCCGGTGACGATCGCGGTCTCCGCCACTGCGTTGTGCTCTCGTATCGCGTGGAGGTTGGCCGCCAGGTAGTGCGCCGGGGTGCCGGTGTCCAGGTAGGTCCCCGCGTACTCGACCACCTCCAGGCGGCCCTCCCGCTCGGCCGGCCGCCACGTGGTGCGGACCAGGTCCGCCGGTTCGGCGGTCAGCCGCTCCACGTACTCCCACGGGATCAGCGTGAAGCCGGCGAAGCGGTGCGCGCCGAACTCCTTCGGCGGGCCGGGGACGCCGAGCAGCCGTACCGTGTGGCCGTCCCAGCCGTCCAGCAGGGCCGCGATGTCCTCGCCCGGCGGCCGGTCGGGGTCGGCCAGGTAGGCGTCGGCGTTGCCGGCCAGCACGGCCCGCCCGGCCACCCAGTCCCGGAGGTTGCCCAGGCCGCCCGCCGTGCCGATCGGCTCCGGCTCGACCGACAGGTGCGCGCGGTCGCCGACGTGGGCGACGACCTGCTCGCCGAGGTAGGACGCGTTGACGGCCACGGCGTCGGGGCCGTTCGGGCCGAGTGCGTTGACCCGTTCGATCGCACGGTCCAGCAGGGGCACGTTGCCGACGGGGCACAGCGCCTTCGGCACGAGCTCGGTGAGCGGGCGCAGGCGGCGCCCTTCACCGGCGGCCAGGATGACCGCGCAGATCTCGGTCACTTGCGCAGCACCTCGGGATAGTCCTTGTACGGGCCGATGCCGTAGTGGGCGAGCAGCCGCGACGTCGACACGGTCAGCGGCGGCAGGGTGTCGAGCCGGTGCCAGGCGGCCTCCAGTACCTCGGCGGCGTCGACGGTGTAGCTGTCCTCGGGCTCGACCTCGGTCTCGAACACCATGTCGACCCACTGGCCGCGGGTGTGCACCACCGCGTTCGGGTTCGCCGCGCGGAGCCGCTCGGTCGGCAGCCTGATGCCGGTCTCCTCGGCGAGCTCGCGGGCCGCGGTCTGGATCGGGGTCTCACCCCGGTCCATCAGGCCGGCCGGGAGCGACCAGCCGGCGCCGGGCGGCTGGCGCAGGAGGAGGATCCGGGACTTCTCCACGTCGCGCACCAGGATCACGGCGCCGATCGTGTACGTCGGCTGGAACGTGCGCACGATCCGGCGCTTCCAGCGGCCGGGAAGGCGGTAGAACGTCCGATACGCGAACGCGCGCAGCCGACTCTTCATCCCCGAGAGGCTAGCCGCCTACCGCGGGCTCTGGTCGACGAGGGCGATCAACTCCGCCACGACGTCCTCAGCCGTCCGCGCGTGGTCGGCGACCGCGACCAGGAGCGTCTCCAGGTCGGGGTAGCCGAGCCGGGTCGCGAGGCGCACCAGCGGCAGGTCGCTGGCCAGGCCGCGGCCCTGCTGGCGCAGCGCGAGGCCGATCGCGAGCCGCCCCAGCCGTACCTTGTTCGCCACCGTGATGGCGGGGGCCTCGTGCGCCTCGAACCACCGGCTGATGTGCAGCCGGGCGTGCGGGGTCTTCACGAACTCCAGCCACTCGGGCGACGGCCCCCGCGCCGGCGCGTCGGCGTCGAAGTCGAACTCGTCCCGCCCGCCGGCCCGGGTGATGATCTCCACCGAGTCGCCGTCGGCGAGCGGCGAGGACACCGCACTCAGCCGCCCGTTCACCCGCGCGCCGATACATCGGTTGCCGACGTCGGCGCCCAGGATGTACGCCAGGTCGACCGGCGTCGCGTCGGCCGGCAGCAGCACCGGCCGCCCGCCGCCCGCCGTCAGCACCAGGATCTGGTCCTCGGCGAGGTCGCAGCGCAGCGAGGCGATGAACTGCGCCGGGTCGGACGCGGAGGCCTCCCAGTCGAGCAGGCGGCGCAGCCAGTCGAGCTGCTCGGCCTTGGTCGCCGGGCCGAACCGGGCGGCGGCGAGCGGGTAGCGGAAGTTCGCCACGATGCCGTACTCGGCCGCCTGGTGCATCTCGACGGTGCGGATCAGCACCTCGAGCGAGCGCCCCTCCGGCCCGAGCACCGTCGTGTGCAGCGACTTGTAGTTGTTGTGCTTCGGCGTGGCGATGAAGTCCTTGAACCGCCCCGGGACCGGCCGCCACTTGCCGTGCACGGCGCCGAGGGCCGCGTAGCAGTCGGTGTCCGGCCCGTCGACGATGATGACCACGCGGGGCAGGTCGTGCGGCTCGACGAAGTCGCCGTCGACCGTGTCCTTCCAGATCGAGTACAGGTGCCGCGGCCGCGGCGACACCGTGGCGTCCAGGCCGAACCGGCGCAGGTCGCCGGTCATCGCCGAGATGACCTTGTCGAGGTACCCGTCCCAGCCGACCCGCCCCTCGACGTAGTCGGAGATCAGCGAGTACCCGCTGGGGCTGATCGCCCGCAGGACCCAGTCCTCGAGTTCCCGCTTGAGCGCCTGGATGCCGAGCCGCTCACAGAGCGGAATCAGTACCTCGCGGGTCGCCGACGCGATCCGCACCTGCGACGAGCGGGACCGCGCGTCCAGCGTGCGCATGTTGTGCAGCCGGTCCGCGAGCTTGATGACCAGCACCCGCACGTCGCGCCCCGCCGCCACGATCATCTTGCGGATCGTCTCGGCCTCGGCGTCGGCCCCGTAGAACATCTTGTCGAACTTGGTCACGCCGTCGACGAGCAGCGCGACCTCCCCGCCGAAGTCCCGCTCCAGCGCCCCGAGCGTGTAGTCGGTGTCCTCGACGGTGTCGTGCAGCAGCGCCGCCACCAGCGTCGTCGTGTCCATGCCGAGGTCGGCGAGGATTTCCGTGACCTCGAGCGGGTGCGTGATGAACGGCTCCCCGCTCTTGCGCATCTGCCCGCGGTGCATCTGCTCCGCGGTCGCGTACGCCCTGCGCAGCAGCGCGACATCGGCCGTCGGGTGAATCTGCCGGTGGGCCCGCAGGATGGGCGACATGGCATCTTCGCTGGACTGCCAGGGGAAGATGGCCCGTAGCCGCGCGCCGATGATGGCAGAGTAGGTCGAGGTGGGATCCCCGGGCACCGCCCCACCGGCGAGCGCCGAGTAGCTGGGCGGCGGCGGCACCACGGGCGAGTCGTCACTGGGCGGCGCGGTCAGCAGCCGCCGCGGCGTGGCATACCGGTCGTCCTCGGGCTCGCGCAGCTTGGCCCGCGGCAGCACCTTCTTGCGCTGCACCTTCTCCTTGCCGGCCCCGCCGAGCACCTGCTGCGCCGCGGCCGCGTGTGCCTGCCCTTCGGCGGGTCCGGGCGTCTCGGGCTGCTGCTGTTGCTGGTCGCTCTGCTGGCGCTCGGCCTCCGCGTTCGCCTGCGGCGCCGCATCGGCCTGCGTCGTCTCGGCGCGGCTGTCGGTCTCGCCGTCTTCCTCGCCGCGCCGGTCGGTCCTGGCCCGACCCGTGCCGCCGCGGTCGTTGGACGGCCACTCGGTCCCGCGCCGCCGCTCGGCCACCCGCTCATTGGTCGGCCGGTGCTTCCGGTACCCGCTCCGCTCGCGAGCCCCCTGGCCCGCTTGCTGGTCGGGCTCGACGTCCGGTGCGTTGTCCTGTTCGACGTCCGGCGCGGAGGCCTGCTCGACCGGCACCGCGGCACCGTCACCGCTCCGGGAGGCCGCACCGGTCCGCGTGGTGTCGCCGGCCTGCGTTCCGTCGCTGCCGCGAGTCGCTCGGCCGGCTCGGGTGCTGTCGCCGGCCTGGGTCGCCTTACCGCCGCGGGTCGTGCCGTCGCCGTCTTCCGCGGGCGCGGCCCGGTGCCGCCGTGCCGGCGCATCCGGCACGTTGATCGCCGCGGTGGGCAGGCCCCGTGGCCCGAGGAACATCTCGCCGGCCCGCCGGGACTCGGCCCCGAGCCCGTCGGCGCCGACCGCCTCCGCCCGCAGCATCCCCGACCCGAGCGGGGAGGAGCTCAGATGCCCGACCCCGAGCGCGGACGGACCCAGACCCCCGGTGCCGAGCGCCGCCCCCGACCCCGGCGACCCGACACCTTGCGAACCCAACGCCTTGGACCCCAGCGGCGGCGAGCTCCCCGGCACCGAACTTCCGGCCGCTCCGTTGATCCGGTCTCCGCCCCGCGGCGGACCGCTCTGCGCCCCGCCGTCCTCGGCCCCGCGGCGGGCGCCCCCGAGCGCCGGCGGACCGAGCGGACCACCACCGAGGCCCGACGTTCCCAGACCATTGACCCGTGGGCTTACCCCTTGGTCGGAAGCCCCGAGTCCGGATACCCCCCGGCCGGAGGTCCCGGGTCCGGACGGCCCTGGTCCGGATGTGCCCAGTCCGGATGTGCTCAGTCCGGATGTACCGAGGCCGGACGTTCCCAGTCCGGCCGATCCGAATGCTGTTGTGCCGGGCCCTGGCGGGGCCGGCCTGCCTGTTACCGGCGCACGCCGGCCCGGCGGAGCCGCGCTGCTCGGGCTCAACGCCTCCGCCCCCGGCCCGGACTCGTCGGCGGTGGCGGGCGGCGCGTGCGGTGCCGCGGGCGTCGCTGCGGACGGTCCGTGGGGCCAGGACGGCGTGGGCTGGGCAAATCCGGTGGCGGGCGGATGCGGCACCGGCGAGAATCCTGTCGCCGGAAAACTTGATGACTCCGTGGGGTTGCCGTCCGGCGCCTGTGGGTCCACCATGAACTCGCTGTGGGCCGTGGAGGGGCCAGCATCCAAGGGCGCGCCGGACTGGTGCAGACCGGGCTCCATGCGGCACCTCCTCACCGATGGGCCACTCGGGCCTCAGTTTGGGTAGGTTCCAGCCTAGTTTGCTCTGCCGTATCCGATCGGCCAATTGAGTATGTGCGAACGTCCGATGTACCTACCCGTCCAGGTCGAACTGAACCGCCGCGGCGGCCTCGGCGCGGGCCAGGAACGGGCGCCAGCGACCGGCTCCGGTGGCCGGTGATGCCCAGCCCATGTCGGCCTTGACCAGGCGTGTTTCCGGGCGCTCGAGCCAGGCGAGGATGCGCTCGGTCTCCTCGGGCGAGGCGCGGGGCGTCGGGCCCGGGCCGGGCCGCACGGTTTCGGCTGTGGCGAGCACCACATCCAGCGTCGGCTGTGGATGCACCCTCGGGGGTGACACACCCGCGGCGGCCAGTCGGCCGTGTCGCACCACGGCGAGTTCCCACCCGCCGGATGCGGCCGGGCGGGCGGCGATGAGCTCGGGTAACGCCGTCAGGGAGGCCAGCCGCTGCATGCGGACCGCCGTGCGCAGGAACGCCACCAGCCGGGCGCGGATCGTGGCCGCGTCCTCGAACCGCTCGGCGGCGGCGAGCACCTCGATGCGGGCCAGCAGGCCGCGCACGACCGGGCCGGGGTCGCCGACGGTCGCGGTGCGGAACGGGCCGGCGGCCGCCGACTCGTAGTCGTCGGCCGAGATGCGGTGCTCGCACGGCGCCGGGCAGCGCCCCAGCTCGGCGAGCGCGCACGCGGGCGTGGTCGTGCGCAGCGAGAGCTTGTGGGTGCACTGGCGGATTGGCAGCGCGTCATACACCCCCGCGGCGGCCAGCTCGGCGCCCCGGCGGGAGGGGAACGGCCCCAGGTAGGCCGCGCCGTCGTCCTGGAGCTCACGGACGATGGACAGCCGCGGATAGGCCTCGCGGGTGAGCTTGAGCCACAGGACACGCTCGGGGAACTTCGAGCGGCGGTTATACGGCGGCTTGTGCGTCGCGATCAGCCGCAGCTCCCGCACCTCGGCCTCCAGCGAGTGCGCGCACAGGATCGCCTCCACCCGCTCCGCCGCGTTGAGCATCTCGTCGATGCGGGCGCGTTTCTCGGCGGCGGTGAAGTAGCTGCGGACGCGGGTGGCGATCGACGAGCTGGTCCCGATATACAGCGGGCGGTCCTTGTGCCCGCGGAACACGTAGACGCCGGGCTTGTCGGGCAGCCCGTCGGCGAGGTGCCGCTTGCGCCGCTGGGCCGGGCTGACCGCCTTCACGAACTCCAGGACGTCGCCGACGGTGTGCACCTTGCGGCTGCCCAGCCGGGCGATCAGGCCGTGCAGCACGTCGACGGTCGCCCGGGCGTCGTCG